>JANNDZ010000004.1:0-5300 GCA_031378395.1 Pseudanabaena sp. OTE_75_metabat_487_sub | reverse complement strand
GGCAAAGCCGACGACTGCGAAGGGCCGTTACTTAAAGAAGATCAATTTGGCTATTCATCAATACATTTTGTTATTGAGTTGCCTGAAGAATGGCTTACCGTACCAACTTTTGCTGCTTTTTCTAAATTGCGTGCTGAAATTCAGGTAAGAACAGTAGCTCAACACATCTGGGCAGCAGCCTCACATACTTTACAATACAAACAAGAAGTAAGTGTACCCACAAGTGTGTTGCGTTCTATTTATCGTGTTTCAGCTTTATTAGAAACAGTTGATTTGGAATTTGAGCGAGTACTTAATGAACGTGATCATTATCGCTCTAAACTTGACACTTCTTTAGGTAATATTTTGAACGTTGATTTACTAGAAAAGCTGCTTGATGAACTTCTTCCTTCTGAAAATAAAGACCAAAACGAGCAGTATTCTGAGTTGCTCGAAGATTTAAATTACTTTGGAATCAATACATCGGACGCAATTAAAGAATTGATAGAAAAGCATCAAGAATACATTAAACATGAAGAATTAAAGTGGCTACGTTCAGCACGGGAAGATGCTGATAATGTGATGATTGATCGTGAACGAATAGAAAAAGGAGTTTTTTTTCTACATATAGGACTAGTTAGAAATGCACTTGAGGCAGAATTTGGTGAGAATTGGACAAGCTATACATTAATCCACAATTCAAAGATGTGAAATAAAATAATGAATATTCAACAAATTCAGATTAAAAACTTTCGATGTTTTGAAGATCTAACGGTCAACTTGAATCCAGACGTAAATATATTTGTTGGCAATAATGGCTCTGGTAAAAGCGCGGTATTAGATGCGATCGCTGCTGGAATGTATGCTTATGTAATAGAGTTACAACATGCTGTAGACCCCGATTTTGCCACTACGCATAAGCCAATTATTTTTCAAAGAGATTTACAGGCTAAACCTAATAATCAGCCAGTTACAACTACAGCAGAATTTAGCGTTGTAGCTACTAATTTTCCAAGTTGGAAAGTAACGTATTCAAGAGAAATCACTAGCAATGATGACGACAGCTTAAATATATTTTACGAAGAACATCCTATTAATACTAGTATATTCGTTGGAAGTAATCTTCCTAAAATAAAGAGGCTATTGATTTCGCTAAAGAATAATCCAGAATCACAACTTTCTGTAATCGCTTATTATAAAGTCAATCGCAATTTAACCAATGTCACTAAGATTAAAAATCTTTTTATAAAGTCATTTGATAGATTTGATGCACTTAAGAATTCTTTTGATGCAACCTCAAGTTTTACAGATTTAGCTAACTGGTTTTTTTCTAGGGAAATCCAAGAATTGAGAGAAGGAAAAAATAGGAAAGATATTAACTTTGAATTTACTGATTTACAACAAATACGAAAAGCAATTTCTACTATTATCGCCCCCAATGCCCGTGTATATTTTTCTCAGACTGATTCTGCTAAGTTAATGGTTGAATGGGAAACTGAAACAGGCGAGAAAATTGAACTATCACTTAATCAATTAAGCTCAGGCAATCGTAATATGTTAGCCCTTGTGATGGACTTTGCAAGACGCTTAGCACAGGCAAATCCACAGATGGAAAACCCATTAGAAGCCGAAGCAGTATTAATGATTGATGAGCTAGATTTACACCTACATCCAACTTGGCAACAAAAAATTATTCCCGATCTCCGCAAAGTATTTCCCAATACTCAAATTATTGCCACTACCCACAGCCCCGAAATTGTCACCACCGTAGAACGTCATCAGGTCAAAATTTTAGAAAATTATCAAATCAAAGAATGTCCCTCACCGACTAGAGGGATGAAAAGTTCGGATATTGTAAGTAGTGTTTTAGGGCTAGAAAATTTGCGTCCAGACACCGAAGAATCACGGACATTGACGGCGCTTTTTGAGGCGATTGATAATGGTAACTTAGAAGAAGCCAAACTATTTCGAGATAAGTTACAGGAATGGAAAGGATTTGACACAGAGATTTCTAGAGCAGATAGGCAAATCCATCGATTGGAGCGAGAAATGACCGCATGAAAAATGTGCTTAAATCTCCAGAGCCAGATGAGCTTAAGAAATACAAGAACAACCATGATTATCAATCTAAGAAATGGAAAAGTTTTAAAAGAAATAGTGCTTATAATTCTGTCCGTGAAACACTTATAATTGATCAAAAAGGACTTTGTGCTTATTGTGAAATCGATCTACATCTCAATGATCGTTGTGTCGAGCATTTTATTCCGAGAAACCAATCCACTCCAGAAAATAACTACGATTTAGACTGGCAAAATATGTTAGCCAATTGTAGAGGAGGCATGGAAAATATTGATATTTCTGAAGAAGAAAATGAACGTAGGATCTCACAACCACCCAATAGAGTTGCCTGTTGTAGTGCCGCTAAAGCTGATTTGATTCCCGATGGCAAATTATTAGACCCTCTTGAATTGCCAACATTAAGATTATTTCGTTTTAGCAGCTTAGATGGTGAAATCAGACCTGACGAAAATGTTTGTGAAAAAGTTGGTATTCCCATTGAATATGTACAATTCACAATTCACAAGTTGGGACTCAATGTTCAAAGACTAAAAAATGAAAGAGTAGCTATAATTTCTGAAATCACAGAAGAACTTGATCAGCGAGATGATGGAATCATTAATCCGATTTTACTAAAAAAGCAAATTGCCTCAGAACGTTTCGTTGATGGTAAACATGATTGGCCAGCATTCTTCACGACTATTCGTTGGGTTTTAGGAAAAGGAGCAGAAGATCATCTGGTTGATATTTCCTACTTAGGCTAGACTCAGTATTATCGAGACAAAATTAAGGCTTTGCGCGATCGCTTGATTGGCAAGTCGTGAGAATTTTTGGATGTTGTATTGTTTTGTTTCTCATTACATTTGTGTCATAGTTTTTTAATTACGTGAGGTAAGCAACTATGAGCGGGCGCATCTTAGGGACAACTAAAATTTTAGGAGTGATGGGTTTTCCCGTCAGTCATAGTCTTTCGCCCGTGATGCATAACGCCGCGATCGCAGCGATGGGACTGGACTATGTATATGTGCCTTTTCCGATACCTGTGGAGCAATTACCCGCTGCGATCGCAGGTTTGAAAGCTGTTCAATCAGTCCAAGGCTTTAACCTGACGATCCCTCATAAAGTTGAAGTGATGCCTTTACTTGATGAGGTATTGCCGATCGCTAAAGCCGTTGGTGCAGTCAATACGGTAAAGCGCGTTGGCGAACGATGGGTTGGTACAAACACTGATGTGGCGGGCTTTTTAGAGCCACTCAAGAAACTTAACTGTGATTGGGCAAGTACGCCTTCTCTGATCCTTGGTAGTGGTGGAGCGGCTAAGGCTGTAGTTGCTGCTTGCTTGGAATTAGGCTGTTCGGTAATTCATGTAGTGGGACGAGATCCCAAAAAAATGAAAAAATTTCATGGGGCAATGACTAGCCAACTCCATGATTACAATCTGCGGGTACATCCTTGGGCATCAATACCCCACTTGCTAGAGGTTGCAGGAATCGTAATTAATGCTACGCCAATCGGAATGGCAAGCGATCCAAATACACCTATTTCTGAAGCGGAAATGAATTTATTGCCTGATCATGCGATCGCCTATGACCTGATTTATACGCCACGTCCCACCAAGTTTTTGCAAATAGCGGCAGCCAGAGGACTCAAAGCCATTGATGGCTTAGAAATGCTAATTAATCAAGGTGCGATCGGGCTAGAGTTTTGGTTAGACCAAACCGTCCCCATTGAGATTATGCGCAAAGCATTGCTTCAGCATCTGGCTACCAAACCCTAAAAGGCAATCGCACACTTAGCGTGCGATTTGTAGCTTAGCTACTGACTTGCATAGGGATGTAAAACTACAGCTTTGAGAATGCGATCGCCTTTCCAAAGAGGCAACGACAACCATAATTTACCTTCATCGATCCATTGCTGGCGCAGAGCCGCACTACTAAGCTTCGGATCGTTAGATTTGATGCAAATAATATTTAAAGTTGGCTCACAAACCAGTTCTAATTCGGTCGAATCCTTAACCCATTGACGCAGATTGTCTGATAGATCAAGCGATCGCTCCACAAGATAACGACAACCCGAAATTCCCATTGCTTTCAAAGCCATCCATAACTTAAGGCTATCGGTACGTCTGGTTCCCTGCAAATTGAGATTTCCGAAGTTAAGCGTGTGATCATCCATATAGGGAAGTTCCCCGTCAAAGCCATCAACGAGATGCTGCTTATCTTTGACGATCAGCATCGCACAGGTTCGCGCTACCCATAGCCACTTTTGCGGATTAAAGGTCATGGAGTCAGCCAGTTCGCAGCCTTGAAATAGTGGTTGCAGTTTGGGAGTAAAAATGCCTGCGCCGCCGTAAGCCGCATCAATATGAAACCAACAATCATAACGTTTAGCAATTTCACCTACCGATTGTATTGGATCAATTGCTCCTGTTACTGTTGTCCCTGCGATCGCAGCCACAAAAAAGGGTTGCTTTCCTTCCTGAATAGACTTCTGAATGGCAGATTCCAATTCTTCTAAAATGATTTCGCCACGGTAATTAGTTGGTACACGCACTAAGTTCTCTTTGCCAACACCGATCACATTCATCGCCTTCTCAAAAGAAGTATGTGCGGCATCAGAGACAAATGCAACTAAATTGCAGGCATTCCCCGATTTCTTGCTCTGCGGTAGTTTCCAGTTTCTGGCTAATAATAGTCCTGAAATATTGGCAAGGCTGCCACCAGCAGTAAGTGTGCCAAAACAACTAGTTCCCATTCCAAACAGATTGCCAAACCATTGCATCAATTGTGCTTCCATCTCTGTAAACACGGGAGCGAGTTCATAGCTCAGCATATTGTTGTTAATTGCTGAAACTAGAGCATCTGCCCAGATTGTAATCGCAGTAGGAACACTGTCCATATGTCCCATATAGCGAGGGTTTTGGAAGTTGACGGTACGTGGCAAAATCTGCGATCGCACTTCTGACAGCAATTCAGAAAGTTCTTGTCCTTGATCAGGAATAAGAATATCAAAAGCAGATTCATCTTTGACAAAGGGCTGATTTTGAGTATCCAAAACTGAATCCACGATCAGATCAACAAAGGCGTATCCTAATTTACGGATGTCTTCGAGATTAGAGCGATCGGGATTAAGAAAGTGTGAATCAAGGAATGATTTTCTTGAAGAATCGGGCATTGTCGCTTTTTTTATAAATAATATCCAATCAAAATCAGGGATTTAAAAGCTATGGCGCTCGCTGCGCGTGCGCCATAGCTTTTGGGGAT
>JANNDZ010000003.1:0-2877 GCA_031378395.1 Pseudanabaena sp. OTE_75_metabat_487_sub | reverse complement strand
ACCAATCGATCTCTTGATCCAACGTGCGCCAGACAATGTACTCTTTTACCCCATTACGTTCATAAGCACGTTTTTTAGCGTGCAAATCATAGGAAACAGTACTCGCGGCAATTTCGACAATTAATTCAGGCGAACCTGTTTCCTATGATTTGCACGCTAAAAAACGTGCTTATGAACGTAATGGGGTAAAAGAGTACATTGTCTGGCGCACGTTGGATCAAGAGATCGATTGGTTTATTTTAGAAAATGGTAAATATGTGGAGTTAGATCCTGATGATGCAGGAATTATGCATAGTCGCGAATTTGATGGCTTAAGGCTCAACGTGACAGCAATCCTAAGCGGCGATATGTCAGTAGTTCTCAAAACATTGCAATGAAATTACTTTACTTGGCACTGATTTGTAAGATTTTGGTATTTATATGGATATTTTGATTGAGTCAACTAGTAAGTTTGAGCAAGATCTTTCTAATATGACTGAAGGCGAGAAAGATCTTGCTATTCAAAAAATCAATGACTGTGCTGCTCTTTTTCCAGAGCATAAGATCAACGCATACCGTAAGCTAAGGCACTTAGCATTAAATATTAGCGGCTATGACTCCTCGCTATATACATTACAAATTTCTCCAAAATCAAGAATAATTTTAACGGTTGACGAAGATCCCATCTTTGGTCAAGTGATCTTTACTCTTTTTCGGGTGGCTAATGAGGATGATTTTAATAAAGCCTATCAAGGTGTGGTTGAGTCTTTGTATAAAGACATGCATTGTCAAGAACTAGAACCAGTTCTGGCTTCGTAAATTTAGTTATGGCTCAAACCCTTACTCTCTTTGACGAGCATGGCATCATTTACGAAGCGATGAAGATTTTACCCACCAAGGCACTCAAACTTTGTTTTCTGGAAGCCTTGGCAGAACTTGAAGATAATGAGTGTCATCGAACGCGAAAATTTCCCAAGACAAGACTGCATAAAGTGACGGGTGTAAAGCAAGCCATTTATCGGGCTGATATCGATAAGGTCTCTGGCTGGCGCATTCATGTGCATTACATCAATCATCAAATTCACCTCAAGGACATTATTGAAGGTCAAAAACATGACAACGTAATTGAAATCATTAAGTCCAAAAAGGCAAGATATGAATAGAAAGAACTCCACGCGCTAGCGCATGGAGTTCTTTCTTAAAATCCCATTACTTTTGCAACGCTAGTAATGTCTGGCGCGATGCCTTTGTGTAACTTGGACTCGGCACAGGCGATCGCAGTGTCAGGATCTTTAATGCCATTACCAGTTAAGACACAGACTATCGTTGCTCCTGAAGGAATTTGATCGCTAACTTTCAGCAAACCAGCGACCGAAGCCGCACTTGCAGGTTCACAGAATACACCCTCTTCACCTGCTAAAAATTTATAGGCTGACAAAATCTCAACATCAGTGACACTATTAAAAGCACCGTCGCTTTCTTCTCTTACCCTGAGAGCCTTTGCCCAGTTGGCAGGATTACCAATTCTGATCGCAGTAGCGATTGTTTCGGGCTGATCAAAAATTTTGCCCGTCACTAATGGTGCAGAACCAGCCGCTTGAAAGCCCATCATCCGAGGCAACTTTGTAGACTTGCCCAATGCATGGTACTGCGAAAATCCCATCCAATAAGCCGTGATATTTCCTGCATTTCCCATCGGAATACAAAGCCAATCAGGAGCATCACCGATCGCTTCCACCAGTTCAAAGGCGGCTGTTTTTTGTCCTTCTAAACGATAAGGATTGACAGAATTAACAAGCGTAATCGGGAATTTCTCGGACATTGCCCGCACGATTTCAAGAGCTTGGTCAAAGTTGCCATCGATCGCAATTACTTCTGCCCCATAAATTAGCGCTTGACTCAATTTGCCGAGGGCAATTTTGCCGTCAGGGATTAACACGAACGCTTTCATGCCACCACGTTTAGCATAGGCTGCCGCCGCCGCAGACGTATTACCAGTACTCGCACAAATTACCGCCGCCGAGCCCGCCTCTTTGGCTTTAGAAATCGCCATGGTCATGCCGCGATCTTTAAAGCTACCAGTAGGGTTAAGCCCGTCATATTTGAGTAAGACTTTAATATTGCGTCCGAGTCTCTGGCTCAGAGCGATCGCAGGAATAAGGGGAGTATTGCCTTCATGCAAAGTTACGATCGGGGTCTGGTCTGTAACTGGCAAATAATCCGCATAGCGACATATCAGTCCGGGCCAACCATGAGGAACTGTAGAGG
Organism: Pseudanabaena sp. OTE_75_metabat_487_sub; assembly: GCA_031378395.1. GTDB lineage: Bacteria > Cyanobacteriota > Cyanobacteriia > Pseudanabaenales > Pseudanabaenaceae > Pseudanabaena. The sequence continues at coordinate 630 of JANNDZ010000003.1, read as the reverse complement.
CAGAGTAAAGATCGAGACGAGTATCAATCACGCTTTCTTAGTGTGTACAAAAATTTATAATTTATTAAACCTAGTTTAGCCCCTGTTTAACCTTTAGTTGAAGCGATCGCCAAAATATCGATTTAGTATGCTCTCAACCTGTGACGACTTAACATAGCTATGGTGAGCCTTGTTGGGCATGATTACCAAATTAGGCGCTTGTTTGCATTTCTTCTGACATCCTGTTTTTTGGATTTGGATGCGATTACTTAAGCCGCGATCGCGTAATTCTTCCTCCAAGCGCTGATAAATTTCTTTGCCACCACTTTGCCAACAGTCTGATTTGTGGCAAATCAAAATACAAGCTAAATTCTTCTTTTTTTTTAATTTCACCTAGTCGCAAGTCTCTTAGCCCCAAAGCCTATTACGCCCGCTGTGCGGGCGTAATAGGCTTTGGGTTTGTATATTTAATTTTGTTTAGCTACTTATAGTAATCCCACAAACCCCAAATTATGGCTGTAGATACTTTTTGAAGAAGTCGAGAGTGTAGCCAATTTCTAAAACTTGGTTGCTGCGCTTGCTAGAGCCATGACCTTCATCGGGGAAAATGACGAGTTGCGAGGGAATTTTTTTCTGTTCTAGAATTTTTTG
>JANNDZ010000942.1:0-5203 GCA_031378395.1 Pseudanabaena sp. OTE_75_metabat_487_sub | reverse complement strand
TGAATCTGATTTTCTATTTCAGATTCAAAGAATGACATGTTTAGAGGTTAATGGTAAACAATTAGACCTTGGCAAATGGTTTGTCGATATTTTGTACGTACCAACATTAAAATTGGAATGATTTTTTGTCTGGAAGTCCCTAAATTGATCAAAGAATTGACCACAGCAAACTTGAAAAGATAATCGTTGAGGCAAATGCTATTTTTGTTACACTCGAATAAATATAACAATATTGTGATTTAATAGGCTAAAATTATTTTAAGTGACGAGTGTGCCGAAAACGCAAGTTGTTTTCTATCAAGATGAAAATGGCACTGCTCCTGTTTTGGAGTGGTTGAAAGCCATGATCAAGAAAGACCGTAAAGGTTATGCAAATTGTGTGGCTAAAATTCGGCAACTTGCTAGTACTGGCTATGAGTTGCGAAGACCCGCAGCAGATTATTTACACAATGGAATCTATGAACTGCGGGCTAAGCATATTCACATTCAGTATCGCATTCTGTACTTTTTTGATGGTCAAAATATTGCAATTCTCGCTCATGCAATTACCAAAGATACAGATCGAGTTCCCATTGTAGATATTGAGAGAGCGATTGAACGTAAGCGTCAGTTTGAGGAGAATCCAAATGTTCATACTTATCAAGAGGATTTAGATAATGGCTAAGACTAGCGATGCCCCCAAAATTATTGATAATTTGACTGGCAACGATCCTGAACTTGAGGATTTAGTAAGGGAAGCTTCGCTTAATGCTGTGGTGGCTCAACTTATCTATGAGGCAAGAACTGCAAGAGGATTGACTCAAAAGGAACTTGCCGATCGCATTGGTACGAAGCAATCTGCGATCGCTAGACTTGAGGATGCTGATTATGATGGGCATTCGCTGTCAATGTTGCAAAAGATTGCTGGTGTGCTTAATCAAAGAGTTGAGATTAAGTTTTCGGAAATTGAGCTTGAGACAAACATTACCTTGTAATCACCAGCTTTAGATGTCATTACAAGGCAATTGTCAATATCCGACCTACTTTAGTTTTCTATCTAAATGTTCGTGAATCTCTGACTGTAGAATTTCGCGAATAGTATTTAGGACTAGGACTAGGACTTCTTCAGGTTTTGGCGGCGTTCCATTAATCAAGCTAATTAAGATAATCAAGCTAATCAAGAAGAGGGACACGAGCAAGAGGGACATGAGCAGTTTTGCTAAAACACGAATGATAAATTTTGTTTTTATCACTTAATTTAGGCATAAATTTCTTCCCCACAAAAGGCACTCTCAAGTTGAAGCTCTGAGACCAAACTAAGGTATTAATTTAACCTATGACAGAATCATAAGCGAAATATTCTGAGAAATCAAGCTATTTGCCCAAATTTCAACTTCACTATTCAAACGTGGTTGCGTAGGTTGAGAATAGTCGATCGCTAAGTCATAACGTCCGCGCTGATAAACCTGATCCACTAAAACTTGCAGATCTAATGTGGGTTCTAATTCGTCTAAGCGTAACGGAATAGAGAAATTAGGAATGCGATCGCGAATTGAAAAAGCATATAAATCAGCAGCAGGGCGCTCGTGGCTGCGGCTGACCAGAATATGATAATCAGACGGAGGAAGTTGTCCTTGTAGAAAGGATGAATTAATTCTTAAGAGATCAATTTCAATAAAATGGGTTTGGGTTTGTAAAACTCGCCTTCTTTTGCGGAGATAAGCTTCACGTCCCTCACCTGTCTTTTTGTTTTTAGGAGAAAGTATCTCGATCGCAGTGATCACTTTTCCAGTTTGGACTTCCCGAATTTCTAGATAGCGTTCGCTGATTTCCTCATATGTTGGCAAGAGAATGCGAGTTGGGGCGATCGCTGTTCGTTCGGCAACTGCGGTGGCTCTATCTTTTTCGCTGCTTGTTGTACTTCGACTAAGCAAAGTAACGTCTGGTATCCCAATTAGCAAATCGTCTCCAGTTTCATCACTCCAATAGGTGCGCTTCTCGATTTCAATGCGATAGTCTTGGCTAATGGTGTCAGCGAGGGCATCAGCGATCGCCACAATCAATCGACTATGTACAGCCGACCATAGTTCAGGATTTTCTAAATAAGGATTCATTCCAGGAAAGGGGGAGGGCATTTATGGACATCCTCTTTTGTATCTGTGATTTTCTGGTAGAGATTTGAAGAAATTCTAACATGCCCTCTCGGCAAGGCTATTCTTTATTACATATGCTTGGCGGTATAGCTGCGGGCGATCGCATCACATCGCTCGTTATCGGGATCGCCAGAATGTCCTTCTACCCAATGCCATCGAATATTTGAGGTATTGAGGGGATCGAGTTGTTGCCAAAATTCTTGATTTTTGACAGGCTTATTATCTTTGGTTTTCCAGCCATTCTTTTTCCAGCCCTTAATCCATTTGGTAATTCCATCTAGAACATATTTACTATCGGTGTAGAGATCGACAGGTGTAGATTGTTTGTGAGATGCGAGAAATTCTAAAGCTGCGATCGCACCTTGTAGTTCCATTTGATTATTTGTGGTTTCGCGGATACCACCGCCGAGTTCTTTGGTACTGCCATCGGAGAAATGGATGACTACGCCCCAACCGCCAGGCCCTGGATTTTTGGAGCAAGCACCATCAGTGTGGATGCTGATGATTTTTGATGTTCCCAAATTTTCAACTTGAGATTTTATATTTTCGGTTTTAGTATCAGGGATAGACTCAGTGTGAACAGTTGTTTCCAGTTTTGCTCGAGTGGTCTTCGCGGCGCTAGTTGCTGGGGCGTGCGATCGCGATCGCACAATTTCTACGGCAACGGAGCCTAGAAAATTGGGGATTGGTGGTTGCTTGATCACTCTTACTTCAACCTGTGCGATTTTTTCGTCTTCTAGCAGGCTGTCTGCGATCGCGCCAACCAATCTCTCGATTAGCTTGAATTTTTGGGTCTGAATTAGATTTTCAATCTTGCGAATGCAGGAGACATAATTAACCGTATCTTCAATTTCGTCATTATGGGTAGCTTTCTCAAAATCTACCCATAGGGTTGCCTCCACCTCAAACCATTGTCCTAGTACATTTTCTTCGGGCAGATATCCCACATATCCATATGCCCTTACGCCTTTTAAATAAATTTTGCTTGTCATCTGATTGAGTAATGCTAGTTAAAATTGCTAAGTCTGTGCTTCAGCAGACTAAAGAATACTTCTAAGTTAACCCGTTTCCAAGGGTTTGAGCTTTTAGCCCGCACTTGAGTGCAGGGCTACTACACTATAAATGCTAAGTACCTTGGCATAATTAAAAACCCAAAAACTGCCCACGCATCGGTCGGTGCAGTTTTTGGGATTTTATATTTAATTTTAGATATTTATTGAGGTGGCATTTCTAGAGCGAGCGCCCCTAGTTTGCCCTTACGAAAATCATACAAAATTAGCCTTGCAACCTTATCTAAATCGCCTTGAAATTTATTTAAAGCTGCAACTTCATGAATATACTCAATCCCTGAAGTCACTGTCGCAGGATCGATGACGTAACGACTGCTCAATTTAGCGTTGAGCTTAATCAACAAATCTACGGCTTCCGCAGCCACTAAGACATTGTCGTAGGCAGCCTGACCGATATCGTCACAAATAGCAAGTTTCATCGCCGCATCTTGGTCATGGAGCAGAGGTGGAATTACCCCAGGGGTATCTAACAACTCGATCTGATCGGAAATCCTAATCCAGCGCAACTGGCGAGTTACACCCGCTTTATTGGAGCTCGCCACCACCCTTTTCTTAAGCAACCGATTAATCAGCGCCGATTTGCCGACATTGGGGAACCCGACTACAACTGCTCTTACAGGACGTGGCAACATGCCCCGACCATGCCGCCGTTCGTTCACTTTTTCGCCTGCGACTTGGGCTGCTTTGAGCAAATCCACCATGCCTTTGCCAGCCTGAGCATCGGTGAAATATGCCATGCGATCCTGCTCGGTAAACCATCGCATCCACTGCGTTTTTACGTTTGAGGTGATGGCATCAATGCGATTACATACCAAAATATGCGACTTTCCCTCCACCCATTTTTCAATTTTGGGGTGTTTACTAGACATCAAAATGCGTGAATCTCGCACCTCGATGACCACATCAACCAATTTTAGTTGTTCTAACAACTGCTTTTCAGCTTTGGCGATATGACCTGGATACCACTGAATTGGGCTTGCCATAGGAAAAAAATACGGAGAGAAAGTATCTTTAACTATATACTGTTGCTAAGATATTAAGAAATATTAAGATCTGCCTTCAATTTTAATTAAATTTAAACTTTTAAAAAAATCATGATTAAGTTCTCCTTACCAAAGATTATTCAGAGATTTAGCATGATCGCGATCGCCATAATACTGCCCTTAGCGATCGCCTTCACCCATATTCCTGCGGCTCATGCTTTTGATGCACCAGAGCTATTGCCTGAAAAGTATACAAACGTAATCGATTTGGGGCGCTTTTTAACTGAGTCTGAAGAGTTAGCACTTGATCAAAAGTTAACTAAATTTGAAGAACAAACAGGCTGGAAATTGCGGGTTCTTACCCAAGTTGATCGCACCCCAGGAAGAGCGGTTAAGGAGTTTTGGGGATTAGACGAGAGTAGCGTCATGCTTGTAGCCGATGGGCGTGGACGCAACTTACTAAACTTTAGCGTCGGTGATGCGGTGTATCCACTTCTATCACGCAGTTTTTGGATTGAGTTGCAGTCTCGCTATGGTAACCAGTTCTATGTACGTGAGCAAGGGTATGACCAATCGATTTTGTCGGCTATTGATGCGATCGCAACTTGTCTCGATCAAGATGGCTGTGCAGTTGTCCCAGGCATTCCTCAAGAGCAGTGGATCTTGACGCTGATTACTTCCATTGTCGGTGGTGTGATCTTTGGTTTTGCTGGTCATCCTCGAAAGGAAGGCGAAATCTTTGCTTGGAAATGGGCTTTAGTTTTCACTCCACTTTGGGGCATGTTATTTATTTCCTTTGGTCTTGGCCCAGTGCTGACTCGGACTAGTGAATGGGTTCCCATTGTTCGCAATGTAGCGGGTTTTGTAGGTGGCGCAGTTATCGCTTATTTAATTCATTCACCTAAAATATTGACACCATCAACTGAAACTAGGTTAATACAGGGTTTTGTGCTGAAATAAAATTACTATTAAAAGGACTGCTTCGCAGCTCTTTTAATAGTTATTGGAATAATAAAAG
>JANNDZ010000933.1:0-5687 GCA_031378395.1 Pseudanabaena sp. OTE_75_metabat_487_sub | reverse complement strand
ACCAGCCAGCATAAAGCGATATTCCCCAAAACAGGCGATCGTTACAAAAAATGTAACTAAGTACCTTGACGTAATAAAAACTAAAAGCAAAAAAGCAAAGCGCCCGTGTAACGAGTGCTTTGCTTTTTTGCTTTTATGGGGAAAGATTATTTTGAGAATAGCAATGGCAATACATCGACTTTGCGGCTGAGGACTTTTTCACTGGTTAGAAAATCAAAGAAATATTGAAAATATTTAACATCGTCAGGAGAAAACTCATCAAACATTCTGTAATCTGGCAGAGGCACACGGCTGGTCAGCGCGGGATTGATTTTAGTATAACGCTGCAAATATTTACGCGATAGTATTGGATTGCGGCGTACTTCCATCACTCCCATGCGATAGGCGGTAATAAATTTTTGCGCGATCGCAGGATATTCTAGAAGGAATTTAGTACTGATTGCTGCCGAGCCTCCAAACCAAGGCGCTAGAGGATCGCCAAGAATGTACTTAGAAACAACTCCTGCTTCGAGAGTGCGCGTTTTGCCTTCACTTCGTCCCACAGTGCCGATCGGTTCCAAGGTATAAGCGCCATCCACTTCTCCTGACTCGATCGCGGCAATATGCTTGTCAAAGGACAAAGGCACTATTTGGGCATTAGGATAGCCATTTTTTGCCAAAATCGCTTTGGCTAAAGCAATATTTTGAGGTCCCAATCCCGAACAAACTTTTTTACCGTTTAGTTCGCTAATCTGTTTGATTTCGCTATTTTTGGCAACGACAAACTGCTCGAGGACAAACTTAGTATTACTGCTATTGGAACAGATAATCTTGAAAAACCCTGGGGATTTATCCTCGCCGATCGCTAAATTTCCCGAAGAGACTCCATTGCCCGCAGCCTGAATCTTTCCTTTAATGATTCCTTCGACAACTTCTTGAGGATTAGCAAAGGCGATCGCCTCCACATCTAATCCCATTTTAGTGAAGTATCCCTTCTCTAAAGCTAGGTAGAGCGGTAATGCTGGAGTTACGGCTGGATAGCCAATGACTATTTTAGGGCTTTTCCCTTGAGCGTTGCTACTCAATGTGTTGGTAAAAATTGCTCCTGTCGTTCCTCCAACTAGCTGCAAAAAATTCCGTCTACGAATTCTCATAGGGTTTTACCTAAATTTAGGATCTGATTCTTTAAGTCCCTACGCACAATTAAATATAAAACCCCAATATTCAGTAGTGCCCACGTAGCGGGCGGTATTGAATATTGGCTTTGGGTTTTTAATTATGCTTGGGCATTTACTTAGTAACACGAGTGCGATCGCTATTTCTGAATCGGACGTTACAAACAAGATACAGCAATTAATCTGGTAATTTTTACTCTCTATAATCCATTGCCGATCGCAAAAAATGCAGACCAATAATTGGGATGATTAAACTCCTTAGAGCGAATTAGCGAAACTTGCGCTCTGCGTAAAGCTTCAGTAACATTGATGTCTCTTGTCTGCAACTCCTTATAAAAAGCCGCCATGAGAGCCTGTGTGCCAGCATCATCAACTTTCCAGAGCGAGGCGATCGCACTCTTTGCACCTGCTTTTTGAACTTGATAGCCGAAACCTAATATTTCTACACCATTGTCTAATGTGCCAGTACCAGTCTGACAAGCACTAAGTACAATTAGTTCCACATTAGGAATTTGCCAATCCGTAATCTCATTTAAACTAATTCTGTCTCCATTACCAAAAATGATAAATGACTTCTCAGGTGCACCAATATTAAATTCTGCATGGGTAGCTAGATGGAGAATATTATGATTTTTAAATTGAGATTCAATAGCTTGGCGACTAAACTGCTCCTCTTCAAGTGTAGTTGAGTTTTTGAAGGAGTTCGCGATCGCTTCCACTTCTTTAAGCGTAGCTGGCAACGCTGTCTGACCGAACTTTCGCTCACCGCCTTTGCCGCCGAAAGCGCCAGCGAGAATACTCGGCAATACTTTTTGCTTAGCCACAAAATCGCTGAGACTGTAGGAAATTAGATTGCTAATGCGATATTTCTCAATTAACCATTGCTTACCGTCATAGAGAGAGGCAAGGGGAACATATCGCAATATTCCATCAGGCGCATAAAGAATAGTTTCCGTTTTTGCTTGAATGAGTTCTTTCTCAATCGGTTGAATCAGTAAATTATATAGTTCTTTCGCGGGTTCCCGAACATCTTCTGAACCTGCATCTAGTAATCCAGATTTGAAATCAATGATTAGCTCTTCTAGCTTAGCTTTAGAGACTTTAACGGTACGGTTGATGGGAAAACTGTTAGCTGAAAACAAAATTAATTCTAGGCGATCGCTAAGAATTAAAGGATAAATTAAAACGACTCCTTGGGGAAGCTTTTGGAGATGTGCAGGAACATTATTAATTTCTGACTGGGGGAGCTTTTGAATTTGATTGGAAATTAGGCGATTAATTTCAGAGAGTTTTTCAAGGCTGCTATTTGACAACTGACTAATCACAACTTTTTCTGGCGCTAAAAATCTCACACCCTCTGCTGTGCGCTCATTTCCTTTCACATTTTTGAGATAGTCTTCTAGCTCCTGAATCTTGAGCAAGTCAATAATTTGTAATGCTTCCATTACTCGCCCTTGCTGTAGTAGTAAATCACCGAGACGGCGATAGGTAAGAGCTATGGTCGCTAAATATTTATTCTGTTCATCCTTGCTCAGTCCTCTAATATCTTTACGAATGGATTCAGTGACATTGACTGATTGTTTGTAGAAAATAATCGCTACTTCAACTTGATTCTGCTTGGACAGCAAAAAGCCCATATTATTGAGAGTTGCTCTTTCTCCTTCTCGATTACCGATTTGTTGAGAGACTGCCAAGGCTTGTTGATAAGACTCAAGGGATTTTTGGGGTTGTTTGACATTGCTGTAAGCGACCCCTAAAAAGTTAAGGGAATTGCCTACTTCTTTTTGATCGCCAATTTGTTTGGCAATGCTCAAGGCTTTCTCAAAGAAACTAATGCTTTCTTGATGCTGACCGATATCGTTGTATATCAGCCCCAAATTGCTCGTAGCAACTCCTTCTCCTTCGCGATTGCCGATCTTTAGCGCAATGTCTAAGGCTTGCTGATAGGATTCAGCGGCTTTCTTATACTGTCCTAAACTCCGATAGGCTAAACCAAGGCTATTAAAAGTATTGCCTTCCCCATTACGATCGCCAATGTTTTTAAAAATCGCTAAGGCAGGCTGAAAAAAGTCGATCGCTTTTTGATATTGACCTAAATTGTTATACAACAATCCCAAATTACCGAGCAAATTTGCCTCGCCGTTGCGATCGCCGATTTGTTTTAAGACAGACAAAGACTGCTGATAGAAGTTAATCGTTTTGTGATACTGACCTAAGTAGTAATAGTTACCGCCAAGATTACCTAATTGAGTTCCTTCACCATTGCGATCGCCAATTTCTTGAGCAATGCTCAAAGATTTTTCATTGAAGTCAATCGCTTTTTGATATTGCCCCAAACTGCTATAGGCTTTGCCCAAATTACCTAATGCGCCGCCTTCACTGCGGCGATCGCCTATTTGCTTGGCGATGCTCAAGGCTTGTTGATGGAATTCTATAGCTTTTTGATATTGCCCAAGCTTATTATAGACCAAACCAATATTTGCTAGAGAGCTTCCGACACCTCGAAAATCGCCTATTTGCTTGGAAATTTCTACAGCTCGTTGATGGAATTCCAAGGATTTTTGATATTGTCCTAATGCGTCGTAGGCTAGCCCCAAATTCCCTAATGCATCACCTTCAGCAAGAAGGTTTTTAAATTGCTTGGCGATCGCTAAAGCTTGCTCAAATAAATCAATGGATTTCTGGTATTGCCCTAGAGCATAGTAGGAATTACCCATATTATTTAGGGTGACTCCTTCGCCGTTGCGATCTTTAATTTGTTTTTTGATCACCAAATCTTGTTGAAAAGTCTCAATCGCTTTCTGGTATTGCCCCAAATTGACATAGGTGTTCCCTAAATTGGTCAATGCCGAAGCTTGATTATATAGATTCCCTATTTGTTTGGAGATCGCTAGCCCTTCTTGCAGAGCCGTGAGCGCGGGCTGATATTGCCCCAAATTCTTATAAGCTACAGCCATATTGATAATGGTTGTACTTTCCCCGATTTGATCTCTGACTTCCTTAAAAATCACCAAAGACTGTTTATAGAAGTCAATCGCTTGTTGATATTGCTGCAATGAATAATAAGTAAGCCCCAGATTCGATACGGCGTTGGCTTCACCTTGCCGATCTTTTAATCCTTTAGAAATAGTAATTATCTGTTGATAAAGCGAGATGTTTTCTTGATGTTTACCCAAAGCGTAGTAAACGCGAATTAATCCACCCAAGGTATGCCACTCGTTAACGCGATCACCAATGCGATCGCCAAGTTGCTGTCGAATGGTTAAAGCTTGCTTGTAAAGATCAATCGCTTTGTCGTATTGTCCCAAAGATTCATGGGCTACGCCTAGATTGTGATAGGAGTTACCTTGTCCTTGTCGATCATTGATTTTGATTCTAATTGCTAAAGATTGCTCGTGGAAGGCGATCGCCTGTTGGTAGTTGCCCATATTGTAATGAGCTAACCCGATGTTGCCCAGCAATTTTGCTTCATCGATGGGACTTTTTAGCGCTCGAAAGATTTCTAATGACTTTTGCCAAATGGCGAGCGCCTCAGGATATTTTTTATTGGCATATAGCTGCGTTCCTTGCTCCAGTAGCTGTGTTGCTTGGGTTTTGCGGTCTATGGCTTCTTGCGCGAAACTGCGATCGCTAAGGGCGACTTGCACAGGTACGCAAGATAAAAAAGCGATCAAGGCAATTTGTCCTGCCGCGCCCAAATTTTTATCCATAGCCGCAACTTTTTTCCTTAACTACAAAACTCAATCTAGCTTAACAATAGCAATTCTGATTATAAAGATTGGTTTTATAATGAGAATTGCTGAGTTGAACAATATACTCATTCCCACTAAAAGAATAGGCTTTATAAAGTGAATGATTAGTGGTGCGCGGCGAAGCCACGCACCACTAATCATTCACTGGGATGGGAGTAGTTTAAAACTTGATTTGATAGTTGGTAAGACCTGTATTTCTGGCTACAGTTAAAAGGGCTACCGATGGACGCTGAGCAAGGTAATCAACGATTTGTTTGGCATCGCTGAGTGGTGCGCCATTTAAACTAACAAGGCGGTCGCCACGTTGTAAACCCATCTGACTGGCGAGAGAGTTGGGACGCACTTCATAAACAGTAAGACTCGATGGATTGAGAATTACTCCTAATTGAGGACGTTCAAATCTTACAGATGCGATCGCTGGAGCGGCAGTTTTGGGAGCCATCGCTGGAGTATCTTTGATTTGAGAATTAATTTGAGGATTACGAAGACTGGCTAAAGTTTTGGGCTGGATGAGTGTGGCACTACGGGTAATAAATGCTTTAGCGACAGGTGCACTGGTTGCAAAGCCAATCCCTGTATTGGAGCGACCATCAGGGCTAAGAATTGACTTGTTCACACCAATCATTTCACCGCGAGAGTTGAGCAATGGGCCCCCAGAATTACCAGGATTGAGTCTGGCATCGGTTTGCAGATCGCCATCAGTCGCCACGCGGCTAAGAATGCCAGTGGTAAGAGTTCCAGACAAGCCAAAGGGACTACCGATCGCAAATACCTTTTGACC
>JANNDZ010000910.1:0-1503 GCA_031378395.1 Pseudanabaena sp. OTE_75_metabat_487_sub | reverse complement strand
GCACTGCCTCTAATCTCTGGGTTTTAAATTGCTATATGATTTATTCAACCTGTAGACTGACATGTTATGCAAAAAAATCATCCGACTTATACGCAAGAACAGATTTCAGCTTGGTTTCGAGGTCTCATGAGCATTGCCCTTGCAGACAATGAGTATAGTGAGCAAGAGCGCACCCTCTTTGATCAAATTAGTCATAGCGAAGAATGGGGTGAAGACGTAACCATCTCTAATTTTGAACCGATTAGCGCTCAAGACTTAGCTGATGCATTGGGTAGCGATCGCAAGGTAGGAGAAAACTTTTTACGGATGGCAGTGATGATGGCACTTGCCGATGGTAAATACACGGATACAGAAGATTGTATTATTCAAGAATTTAGCAAAGCCCTAAATCAAGAAATCAAGCCAATTAATGATTTGCGGCAAAAACTAGAATCATCATCGCATCACGAAGAACATCATCCAAATCTGCTGGAGCCTGTCAAAGAATGGCTCGATCATATGGATATTCATGATTCCCGTCTTGCGAATTTAATTTGCAAAGTTGTTCCTGCTCAATGTCCCTTTGAGCGCGATGTAGTTCTATTTGGACGCAAAATCATGCATATTCCCGCTATGTGCGAGATTAATCCTCTGTACGATCAACTAGTAGGTTTGCGATTTCGATCGCTAAGTTATCTTGCTGACAAAGGCGAAGATGTATCAAAATATTGTTGATTTGTTAATCTAAAGGGGCGCTTAGCGCCCCTTTGAATTTCTGGATTTTATGAAAGCGTAAAACGCTATAGTATTTACTGGTTTTACTAGCAGCCGCAATAAAAAAATGCCCAGAGAACTAAAAAACACCAAAGACGAAGAAGATAACGGTGATGTTTCGCCCAACGTATTGCGAGTTGTTTTATCTTTTAGGCGCTGGGGCTGGACAGCTTTTTGGACACAAGTAGTTTTGTGCGTAGTTTCATCGGTGGTGCTATTACAACTTTTCTTGTTTCCTAGGGCTGGAACAATTAGTCCTACAGGATTAGATACCAGTCCTGCGACACTACCAGGGCTGAGCTTTGCTTGGGTTGGTGTAGCGGTATTAGGGGCAAGTATTTTCTGGAATTTTCGATATACGCAAATGGCGAAAAAGCTGCGATCGCCTGATCGTCCAACGAAAAGCCAAACTGTGTTTCAAATCAAAATTGGATTGATTATTAATCTGATTGGGATGTTTGTCACTTTACTAGGAGCATTTGCGATTATTGGCGCATTAACCCTTAGAGCAGGACAAGGACAAGCAGTATTACCTGGTGCAGGTAGCTTTAACTCTGTAATTCAGCCACTCGACTTTCAAATTATTCAAGCAAGTTTCAATATCATTTTTGCTCACTTTGTCGGCTTAGTTGCGTCGCTCTGGCTACGGAATCGGGCTACCGACAAACCCACTCGAGAATGAAAATATCTAATAAAAAAGGCGGTGCATTTGCACCGCCTTTTTTGGGTGTAGCAATTATTCGGGGTCAT
>JANNDZ010000881.1:0-1840 GCA_031378395.1 Pseudanabaena sp. OTE_75_metabat_487_sub | reverse complement strand
GATTTAGCGCCGCCAAAGCCCTTATTCGCCATGTGCTACACAACCTTTGTCATTTAGAAAAGAATGCCTAATATTTTAATCTAAGTAACTAGGTAAAAGGGAAAATGTGAATAATATAGATCTCAGACTTTGTGTGTGACTAGCAAAAAAAATCTGCGATCGCTATCATTTGCCATAATTTACTGCTCTCGATTGCTAAAGCGCTAGATTTTGATTTTACGCTTTCGCGAACTAGCATATCGGTAAATCAATCTTTTGCTGAACCAAAAGCAGCGATCCATTTGTGCTGAATTGCAGTTTCGAGAATACTTTGCATGATCGCAAGCCACGCAATATTTTCGAGTAACAATATGGCGATCGCTAAAGCCATTTGCGTTAAGGGCAACAGCGTTAGTGCAGGTAAATCGCGATCAATTGTGGCAAAACTACGGATGCAGGCAAAAGCTAAAATTGCCCCCGATTTGAGATGGGAGTTGCGATCGCGCCTTACGATATAGCGATAGGTGACTGCAAACAAAAAACCTGAAAAACCAATCATGCCTAGCTTGATTAGCAAAATGAAGGGATTGCCAAGCTCAAAACTGCTGATTAGTCTCACAGTCAGATGAACAGTCAGAAAATTCTGCAAAAAGTGATGTAATAGGGTGATCGCAAAAAATGCGAACACACTAGCGATTGCACCGAGAAAACCTGCTTTAAAAGATTCGATGCGATCGGCTACGGATAGATGATCTGATGCGATCGCAATAGGATGAGAAGATTGCACGCTCGTTAACTATATTTTTAGGGCTACAGCAATCCTACATGAGTAAGTAACTTGGCAAACTTCAAAAAAGCAAAGCGTCTGCTTCGCAGACGCTTTGCTTTTTTGGATTACTTCATAAAAAACAATAATCTTGTATCTACACGCATATTTACTGGAGCAGCGATAGAATTTTTTGTAGGAATAAAGGTGTTGTTATGGCTTCTCGGTTATACGCGATCGCAATTTTTGTCTTGACTGGGATTTTGGGCTGGTCATCTGATCTGTTGCCCATGCCTGTACAAGCCCAGCCTATTCAATCTCGCAAAATTGAAGCTGATCGGCTATTTAATCAAGGACTGCAACAAGCTCAGATAAGCCAGTTTCGTGAATCCTTGCAATCCGCAGAACAAGCATTACAGATTTATCAAGAAATTAACGACTATCCCAGTCAAGCCAATACTCAACTATTGATAGGGAATATCTACTTAATCTTTGGTCAATTTGATAACGCTATTAATACTTTTGGTAAAAGCCTTGAAATTGCAAAGCAATTGGGCATTCCGCTTTTAGAAGTTAAATTACTCAACAATTTAGGAGCAGCTTATTTTGCTTTAGGACAATATCAAAAAGCAATTGACAGCCATCAACGGGGACTAGCAATTGCTCGCGACCTCAGCGATCGCCAAGGTGAAAGCCTCATTCTTGGTCTTTTAGGGAATGACTACGTGGCTCTAGGTCAGTATCAAAAGGCTCTAGATTTCTATCAGCAATACTTGGCAGCTACAAAAAATATTAGAGATAGGCAAGGAGAAGCTTATGCACTTGGAAATATTGGTAATACCTACGCCTATTTAGGTCAATATCAAAAAGCTGTAGACTGGCTCCAGCAGAGTTTAACTCTTGTAAGAGCGATCGCTGATCGGCGAGGCGAAGGTAAAGCCCTAGAGAATTTAGGTAAGGGACTTGCAAGAAATAAATAAATCCAAAAGCACTTTATGGGATATTTAATATATTTGGCATAAAGTGATAAAACTTACAGACACGCTCAAGACACTATTTCAAGAAACAGCAAAACAACTTAAAGGTAGTGAGCAT
>JANNDZ010000738.1:0-11281 GCA_031378395.1 Pseudanabaena sp. OTE_75_metabat_487_sub | reverse complement strand
TTCGCCCACACCTGCGGTAAATACTAAAGCATCTAATCCGCCAAGACTAGCTAGCATTGCGCCGATATGCGATCGCAAGCTATGCACATAGACATCAAAGGCTAATTGGGCTTGCGTGTTACCTTCAGCGATCGCCTTGAGAATTGGACGCAGATCCGCCGAAACCCCTGAAACTCCTAACAAACCTGATTCGCGATTAAGTATGCGATCGAATTTCTCCACATCCATATCAGGTTGGCGCAATAAGTGAATAAGAATTCCTGCATCAATGGAACCAGAACGACTTCCCATTACTAAACCTTCGAGGGGGGTAAATCCCATGGTTGTATCAATACTTTGACCATTACGAATTGCGGCGAGCGAACATCCATTTCCTAAATGACAGGTAATCAGACGTAAATCTTTGATATTACGATTGAGAATACTTGCGGCGCGATCGCGACAATATTGATGGCTAATTCCATGAAAGCCATAGCGACGAATCCCTTGTTCTGTATATTTTGTGGGAATCGCGTAAGTATAAGCCTCAGGTGATAAATGTGCATGAAAAGCAGTGTCAAATACCGCAACTTGGGGAATATTACCAAATAGTTTTTCGGCAGCATTAATCCCTTCTAAGTTGGCGAGATTATGAACTGGTGCGAATATTGCTAATTTTGCGATCGCTTCTTTTACATGATAATTAATAAGCGTACTTTGGCGATATTCCGATCCTCCATGTACGACGCGATGACCGATGACATCTATTTCTGATGGACTTTGGAGAACTGGAGATTCCCCACTCCATAGAGTTTCGAGCATATGAGTGATGATCTCAGGACGAGACGTTGAGGATATCTCTTCTTCTAGCACTTTTCCATGTTGTGGTTTAACCTTGATTTCGGCAAATCCTTCATGGTGTGTCCAGTCGATGCTTGCTTCCCAAATTGGTTTAGGTGGGATCTCAGGTAATGCATCTTCTAGTTCGTACAGACAACTTTTTTGGCTGCTCGATCCTGCATTCAGAACTAGTATCTTCATAGTTTTATTTTGATTTTCTAAGTGCCTGACAGCGATCGCAATTCATCGTCCATAAAACTGCGATCGCCTAAAACTGTGAGCTTAGGTCCAAGAGAACCAAACTGAACAATACTTAGCGACGCAGCTGGGACATCAATGCGATCGCGGTATCGACCCATATCGATTCCCAATAGACTACAGAGAATCACCCGAATCGTTGCCTTGTGCGAAACTACTAACACATTGCCCGATGTATATTTTTCTTGGATTTCGGCTACTACTAACGAAGCTCGGCTTGCAAGTTGCACCGCTGTTTCCCCACCTGTGGGCGGATTCCATGCAGGTTCCGTTAGCCAACGTAAATAGTCTTCGCTGTAGTTCTCTTTGACAAACTCATTGGTGAGTCCTTCCCACTTGCCATAACGCAATTCTTTGATGCCATCATGCAATTGCATCTTCATGCCCACAGCTTCACATAAAGGTGTAGCTGTAGCGATCGTCCGTTTCATCGGGCTAACGATGATCGCCTCCCATGCGATCGCTTTATGGGCATCGGCAAAGGCTGCTGCCATTTTTGTGCCATTATCAGTTAACTCAGGATCGAGATCGCCACAATAGCCTCCAGTGCGGCTATAGGCGGTTTCACCATGACGGAGCAGATATAGTTTTAAGTTCATGATTTTTACTATAGCTTTTGTGCGGCGCGTAGCGCCGCACAAAAGTATTTAGTTTAATGTGGATAACGCCAGTTCACAATTTCAGGTTTATCGATGCCATGCTCGTAGGCATATTGACGACATTCGATTTGCTGATTGAGCAGAGCTTCCTTCGCGTGAGCACCGATGTTTTTAAGTTTCGGCACGCGGTCAATAACATCAATCGCTAGACTAAAGCGATCGACTTGGTTATTAATCGCAAGTTCCAAAGGCGTATTGATATTGCCCTTCTCCTTGTAACCACGCACATGCAGGTTTTTGTGATTGGTACGGCGATAAGCGAGACGGTGGATCAACCAAGGATAACCGTGAAAATTGAAAATGATCGGCTTATCAGTGGTAAAGAGCGAATCAAAATCGCGATCGCTTAAACCGTGAGGATGTTCGGTGTCAGGCTGTAGCTTGAACAAATCCACAACATTGATAAAGCGAATCTTCAACTCTGGGAAATGCTCCCATAATAGAATTGTCGCAGCCAAAGCTTCCTGCGTGAGAATGTCACCACAGCCCACCAGCACTACATCTGGTTCCACACCTTGATCGTTACTTGCCCAATCCCAAATGCCTAAACCTTTGATACAGTGCTTAATTGCCTCATCCATACTCAAATATTGCAAGTGCGATTGCTTGTCACAGACAATCACATTCACATAGTCGGTACTACGCAAACAATGATCAGACACCGATAGCAGCGTATTCACATCGGGCGGCAAATAAATACGGGTCACGGCTGCACTCTTGTTGACTACTAGATCCAGAAATCCAGGGTCTTGATGGGTAAAGCCATTGTGGTCTTGTCGCCATACGGTTGAAGTAATCAAAAGATTCAGAGATGCGATCGGCGATCGCCATGCAATTCCTTGACTGATTTCTAACCATTTACAGTGTTGGTTGATCATCGAATCGATTACATGCACAAAGGATTCATAGGTAGAGAAGAATCCATGCCTTCCCGTCAGCAAATAGCCCTCTAGCCAACCTTCTAAGGTATGTTCACTGAGAATTTCCATGACGCGCCCATCGGTGGATAGTTCGCCACCATCGGCATCTTCAGGCAGATATTCGGCAATCCAGAACTTCTTACTGACTTCGTAAATCGCTTGGAGTTTATTGGATGTATTTTCATCGGGTCCAAATACACGGAAGTTATCCATGTTTTGCCGCATCACATCGCGCAAGAAAACGCCTAGAGGCTTAGTGTTTTCGGCTTCACTTGTACCTGCGCCATCAATTTTTATGCCATATTCCCGAAAATCGGGCATTCTCAATGCTCGGCGTAACAATCCACCATTGGCAACAGGATTCGCACTCATACGCCTATTGCCTGTGGGTGCAAGATCTTTCAATTCAGGGATCAATTTACCAGATGCATCAAACAGTTCATCAGGTTTATAGCTCTGCATCCAATCCGCTAACATTTTTAAATGCTCAGGATTATTTTGCACTCCCGACAGTGGCACTTGGTGCGATCGCCAAAAGCCTTCTACCTTATGTCCATCTACTTCCTTCGGTCCAGTCCAGCCCTTAGGAGTCCGCAACACGATCATTGGGAACTTCGCCCTTGTGGGAATCCTTGTACTGCGAGATTCTTGTTGGATGCGCCTAATCTCGTTAAGGCAATGCTCTAGAGTCGCTGCGATCGCTTGATGCATCGACTCAGGATCGGAACCTTCGACAAAGTAAGGTTGATAACCATAGCCGATGAATAGACTTTCTAGCTCTTCATGGCTGATTCTAGATAGCACCGTAGGATTGTTAATCTTGTATCCATTCAGATGCAAAATTGGTAATACAGCACCATCGCGGATGGGATTAATAAACTTGTTAGAATGCCAAGCGGTTGCGAGAGGTCCCGTCTCCGATTCGCCATCGCCAACCATGACGACAGAGATTAAATCAGGGTTATCAAACACAGTTCCATAGGCATGAGAGAGGCTGTAACCAAGTTCTCCGCCTTCGTGGATCGACCCTGGAGTTTCAGGAGTACAGTGGCTACCAATTCCCCCAGGGAAAGAGAATTGTTTAAAGAAGAGTTTCATTCCCTCTTCATCTTCACTGATATCGTGATAAATCTCAGAGTAGGTTCCTTCCAGATATACAGGACCCAAAACCCCTGGTGCGCCATGTCCCGGACCCGCCAAAAAGATGGTATTCAGGTCGTATTTCTTGATTAAGCGATTCAGATGTGTATAAACAAAGCTCAGACCAGGACTCGATCCCCAATGTCCGAGCAGGCGATTTTTGATATGTTCTGGCTTGAGCGGTTCGCGCAAAAGTGGATTTTCGCGTAGATAGATCATTCCGATCGCAAGATAATTACAAGCTCGCCAGTAAGCATCGGTTTTTCGCAATTCTTCGTTGCTGAGAGGGCTTCCTGCTACTGTGGAGCGGGCAGTGCCATAGCAACTAATTGCTGTATTTGAGGAGTCTGTGTCAGCCATTTTGAGAGGAGTTGATACCATAAAATTACGATTAATTCCTGTCGCTAATAATTTTTTGACTTCTGACTTCTCAACTCTACAGGAGATCACAAAAATCCTTGGTGTTATGCACATCTCTTTTAAGATTCTCTCTACGGGGATCGCTTATACTTCACTACAAGGTTCATCGGATGGAAGACAGCGCAAAGCTTTGTCTTCTATTTTGATATTTTAGAAATCTGAACTGAATATGGGAAAAGCAATTCTTTCTCGCCTAAATTAATACTTAAGTTTAGATTTTGCCGACAAAAAAAGTTAACATTAATTTAACAATCTCCTAGTAGTTCTAAATTATGGCTCGACAACTCAAAAATATCGCACCGCACGGTGGTCAATTGATTAATCGCATGGCAACAGAAGCACAAAAAGAAGTGTTTTATAGCAAAGCTGACCACTTACCAATTGTGCAACTAACAGAGCGATCGCTGTCGGATCTAGAGCTAATTGCGATCGGTGGATTTAGCCCATTGACTGGCTTTTTAGGTAAAGCTGACTATGAGTCCGTAGTTTTGAATATGCGTCTTGCCAATGGCTTGCCTTGGTCGATTCCGATTACTTTGCCCGTGACTGCTGAAGTTGCAGACACCCTAAGCGTTGGTAGCCTTGTGCGTCTAAATGATCCTGACGGTGTATTTATTGGCGTATTAGAATTAAGCGAAAAATATAAATACGACAAACTCAAAGAAGCCATCCATGTCTACCGCACCAATGAAGATCGCCACCCTGGAGTCAAGGTAGTCTATGCCCAAGGCGATGTATATCTGGCTGGCGATGTTTGGTTACTAGAAAGGCGATCGCATCCTCTGTTTCCTACTTATCAGATCGATCCAGCGGATTCTCGCCAACTATTCATCGAAAAAGGCTGGCGCACAATTGTCGGTTTCCAAACCCGTAACCCGATCCACCGTGCCCATGAATATATCCAAAAATGTGCCCTCGAAATTGTCGATGGTTTGTTCTTGCATCCTCTAGTTGGCGCAACCAAGAGCGACGACGTACCTGCCGATGTGCGGATGCGTTGCTATGAAATCATGCTGGAGCATTATTTCCCCTTAGATCGAGTAACCTTGGCGATTAATCCTGCGGCAATGCGCTATGCTGGCCCCCGCGAAGCCATTTTCCATGCCTTGATTCGCAAAAACTATGGTTGTACACATTTCATTGTCGGGCGCGATCACGCGGGTGTTGGTGATTACTACGGAACCTATGATGCACAACATATTTTCTATGAATTTGAAGATGGCGAATTAGGCATTACTCCTTTAATGTTTGAACATGCTTTCTATTGTAAACGGGTTCAGGGCATGGCAACCACTAAGACCAGTGCCAGTCTTCCCGAAGAGCGAGTCCATCTATCTGGTACAAAAGTCCGCGAAATGCTCCGTCGTGGCGAATGTCCTCCACCTGAATTCTCCCGTCCTGAAGTGGCGGCAGAACTGGCGAAAGTGATGCACAAAATGGCGATCGAGGAAGCTGCCACAGGCTTTGAAATCTGATAAAAAAAGGAGGTGCTTAGCACCTCCTTTTTTAAATTTTGGGCATAACCCGACTTAATGCTGATGTTACGTGGAAGAAATTCCTGCCATAGCATCGGTTTAGGGCTGCACCCTGTGGCACAGATCCCCTCTACGGCAATCTAAATTTTTTAGGTAGGGGGGGCAAATCCCCCCGTGGTTGCCCTGCAATGCTAGCAGCAAGAGATTCATTGTTTGAGTTCCACGTAACATGATTGATTAAGGGGCTTTACGCTATAAAATAGCGAAGATCTCCCCTAACCAGACCATGCTCGACTATATCCGTGATGGCAATGAAATTTATCAAAAGTCCTTTGCCACAATTCGTGCTGAGGTAGATTTATCAATCTTGCCGCCAGATCTAGAAGTGGTTGCTGTACGTTTAATTCATGCCTGCGGAATGACGGATATTGTCAGAGATCTTGGCTATTCTGAAGATGTGGTGAAAATTGGGAGAGCCGCACTGAAAAATGGTGCGAATATTCTCTGTGATGCGCAAATGGTTGCGAATGGAGTCACCCGCAAGCGCCTACCAGCCAATAATCCTGTAATTTGCACCTTAAATGAGCCTGAAGTGCCAGAAATTGCTAAAACAATTGGTAATACGCGTTCAGCCGCTGCAATGGAACTATGGCGATCGCATATTGAGGGATCGATCGTCGCGATCGGTAATGCCCCGACGGCACTATTTCGCTTATTAGAAATGCTAGATCAAGGTTTGCCCAAACCAGCCGTTATACTAGGATTCCCCGTTGGTTTTGTCGGTGCGATCGAATCAAAGGCGGCTTTGGCAGCCAACAGCCGTGGCGTTCCCTTTTTGACTATCCATGGTCGGCGGGGCGGTAGCGCGATGGCAGCCGCAGCCTTGAATGCATTAGCGATGGAGAACGAGTTGTGAACCCAGTAGAAGAAGTGATTGTAAAAAAAGGAAACCTATATGGCTTGGGAATTGGGCCTGGCGATCCAGAGTTATTGACCATCAAGGCGCATCGCATTTTGACTTCAGTTCCCGTGATCGCCTATCCCACCATGGAAAGTGGCAAAGTTTTGGCAAGGGCGATCGTTGCTGATTTTATTCGTCCTGAGCAGATTGAAGTGCCGATGCCACTCCCCTTTAGTGTCGATCGCTCTTCACAGCCCTATTACGATATTGCCGCCGAAAAGATTGCCGAACATTTAGAAGCAGGTCGAGATGTGGCGGTATTATGCGAAGGTGATCCGATGTTATACGGCTCGTTTATGTATATTTTTAATCGGTTGTCTGACAGGTTTCATACAGAAGTCATTCCAGGAATATCTTCGACTTTTGCTAGTGCCGCAATGCTGGGCGCTCCCCTTACATATCGCAATGATGTATTAAGTATCATGCCTGCGACTTTAGAAGCTGATATTTTACGCGATCGCCTAGCGGTTGCCGATGCAGCGATTATCATCAAATTAGGTAGACATTTCGCTAAAGTTAAGTCAGTTTTAGAAGAATTAGGATTATTTTCTCGCGCCCTATATATTGAACGCGCCACGATGCCCAATCAAACGATTATGGCGATCGCTTCAGTTGTTGCCGATGAAGTGCCCTATTGGGCGATTGTGATGATTCCCAGTCAGACTAATCCACAATAAAAAAGAGACAGTGCAAAGCACTGCCTCTTTTTTATTGTGGATTGGCTAATTATTAGGAGAACCTGAATTTGGCATTGGTGTTGCAGAGGGAGTCACAGCTTTTGGAGTCGCGGCTGGTGTTGCTGTCGGTTGAGCTGTTACGGTTACTGCTGGTGCTGGTGCTGGTGCTACAGGCTGAGGCTGTACAGTGATCTCAACTTTGGGAGTTGGTTGCGAAGTTGCAGGACTTACTTCTTTAATAGTTGTGTTATTCCGTTCGATTATTGTTGATTTGTTTTCTTTCACAGTATCAACTGCACTCGGTACTAAGATCGGCGTTGGGGCTGGGCGGTTGTTTAGGAAGTATGCAACTGCTCCACCACCTACAGCCAAGAAAAGCAAGACAATGACAATAACTGTACTAGAACTTCCATCGTTGTTGACTCTAGTCTTGTGTTCTTCAGTAACTCTGTATCCGTTCACAGGAGTATTTGAGTCAGATGTAACTTTTCTACTTGTGATTTCTTGATCTCTTTCATTAGGCATGGTTTTTAATATAACTCTTAGTAATTGTTTAAGCTGGGCATTGCGACGTATCGCAAGTAATTGACTAATTGTTTGGAGAACCTGTGGTTGGTCTTGGTGTTGCAGCGGGAGTGGCAGCCTTTGGAGTTTCGGCTGGTGCTACAGGCTGAGGCTGTACAGTGATCTCAACTTTGGGAGTTGGTTGCGAAGTTGAAGGACTAACTTCTTTAATAGTTGTGTTATTCCGTTCGATTATTGTTGATTTGTTTTCTTTCACAGTATCAACTGCACTCGGTACTAAGATCGGCGTTGGGGCTGGACGGTTGTTTAGGAAGTATGCAACTGCTCCACCACCTACAGCTAAGAAAAGCAAGACGAAGAGAATCACAGCGTTAGAGCTGCCATCATCTTTGACTTTAGTCGTGCGTTCTTCAGAAGTGCTGTATCTGTTCAAAGGAGTATTAGAGTTAGATGAAACTTTTCTACTTGTGATTTCTTGATCTCTTTCGTCAGGCATGATTTTTAATAGAACTCTTAGTAATTTTTTGAGCTAGGTGTTGCGACGTATCGCAAGTAATAACTACGCTGACTTAATCAGGCGTAGCCCAAATAGGAGGACAACAGCGCCAATCGTGGCAACAATCAAACTACCGAGCAGTCCGCCGCCAGTAGATACACCAAAGGTGCTAAATAAGAAACCACCTAACAATGCACCAATGACACCGACAACGATATCTCCCACCAATCCAAATCCACCACCTCTCATCAGTTGTCCTGCTAGCCAGCCAGCAGCTAGACCGATCAAAATAAACCAAAGAAAATCCATACAATTCCATCCTTTTTATTAGTCATTGCAGTTTTTAACTTATTTCACTAAAATTACGTGGAACCCTCATTCCCCAACCCCTTCTCCCGCAGGAGAAGGGGAGCAAAACCCATATTATTTCTTGTTCCCCTCTCCTGCGGGAGAGCGGCTAGGGGTGAGGGCTATAGAAACTTCCACGTAACATCAGTTATTTCAACATGTCTTTAAGTTTATCTTTGGCATCTTCCATTAAATTGCGAGTCTTCGATTCCATTTGTTTTGCCTTGCCAGTGACTTGGTCTCGGCTATCGCCTGTGACGTTACCGATCGCCTCTTGAGTTTTACCTTCAATATTTTTGGTAGCAGCATTGACCCTTTCTGGTAACTTCACCTTGCCTCGAATATCTTCAGCCGCATTACGAACATCGGCTTCAACTTGTTTCGCCTTACCAGCAATTTGATTTTGGGTATCACCCATAACATTGCCGATCGCTTCTTGAGTTTTACCTTCAAGATCTTTGGCAGTTGCTTTAACTTTCCCCATTGTGGCGATCGCTGTATGAGGATAATTAACTAGCTGCGTGAATGATTGTTCTGCCGAACTATTCTTAACAGCAAGCCCAAAGACTAAGGTAAATGAGAGGATTGAAATTAATCCAATCTTTAATAATGATCGATAAATTTGCGAAATCATTTCAGTTCTCCAATTACTCTCTAAAAAATGTATTGTTTGGGATTTAATTTATCTAGTTAAATAAGTAGTCCCTAAGGAATGCCTTATCTTTTTAGATACAGGAATAAAGACGATTTTTTTGATGATTAAAATACAAAAAATCTTGGATCGTAATTTTTTACTTAATTAGATTTAATCAATAGCATTTTTGACATCTTTCGCTTTATTCTTTACAGATTCAGCTACATTTTTAGCTTTTTCTTTAACAATGTCAGCGACATCTTTAGCTGCATCTTTGACATCTTCAGCTGCATTGCGAACATTTGCTTCAACCTGCTTTGCCTGACCTTCAGCTTGTCTTGAAGAGTCATGAGTGATATTGCCCACAACTTCTTCAAGTTTGCCTTCAATATTTTTGGCTGCTGCTTTAGCTCTTTCTTGTAAACTCATAATTAATGTCCTTTGTTTTTTCTTTCACAAATTCACTTTTGCAGCCGAGTGATTGATTTATTGAGTGAAATGAGTAACTTGATTAAATACGACACGAAATTTAACAAAGAGGATTTAGCCAATATGATAGGGATCATCAGCCTTTCCAAAATATTTATTACTCAATCAGCCTCGTAATTAAGCAATAATTTCTTTATTCCTAGATTTATTTTTTAACCTTTATATAGAGAATGTCAACTATGTCTGACCAGAATGGCGTGATGATGCAGTACTTTCACTGGTACTTACCAGATGATGGCAGTCTGTGGAATCAAGTAGCCGAGCAAGCCGAGGAATTAGCCAAAATTGGCATTACGTCTCTATGGTTACCACCTGCCTACAAAGGTACGGCTGGAGGCATGGACGTGGGCTATGGTATTTACGATTTATTTGATCTTGGTGAATTTGATCAAAAAGGCTCAGTCAGAACTAAATATGGCACAAAAGATGAATATATTCGAGCCATTAAAGCCGCACAGAAAGTGGGAATTAATGTTTATGCCGATGTAGTGTTTAATCACAAACTAGGTGCCGATCGCGAAGAAGAGATGGAAGCGACTCCATTTAGTATGGAAAATCGGAATCAGGCGATCGGCGAATATCAACATATCAAAGCTTGGACTCACTTTACTTTTGAGGGGCGCAAGGGCAAGTATTCGACGATGGAATGGCATTGGTGGCATTTTGATGCGATCGATTACAACGTTTATAACGAAGGTGAAGACGCAATCTATTTGCTTAAGGGTAAATCCTTTGATCGAGATGTTGATCTCGAAAAAGGGAACTTTGATTACTTAATGGGTTGTGACCTTGACATGCAAAACTCGGAGGTTCAAGGGGAACTCAAATATTGGGGAGAATGGATTTATGACACAACCCATGTCGATGGATTCCGATTTGATGCGGTTAAGCATGTGTCAGCAGGATTCTTTCCAGAATGGTTAGAGCATGTACGTCACCATGCCAAACGAGATCTATTTGCAGTGGGAGAATATTGGTCTTACGAAGTAGAAGCTTTAAATAATTTCATCGCTATTACCGAGGGTAAGGTCGATCTATTTGATGCACCTTTGCACTTAAATTTCCACCTTGCCAGTCAAGCGGGTCAGGATTATGACCTCAGCCAAATTTTTGAAAATACCTTGGTCAAAGATCAGCCGACCCTCGCAGTTACCTTGGTAGAAAACCATGATTCTCAGCCATTACAGTCTCTAGAATCAATTGTCGAGGCTTGGTTTAAGCCCCTTGCCTACGCTTTGATTTTGCTGCGGCAAGAAGGATATCCTTGTATTTTTTATGGTGATTACTACGGCGCACATTACAAGGATTGGGGTAAAGATGGTAATGAGTACGAAATTTGGATGGAGAGCCACCAATGGTTACTTGATAAGTTCCTCTTTGCGCGGCAAACCTATTGCTATGGCGATCAGTTAGACTATTTCGACCATCCTAATACGATCGGTTGGACAAGATTGGGCGAT
>JANNDZ010000737.1:0-7264 GCA_031378395.1 Pseudanabaena sp. OTE_75_metabat_487_sub | reverse complement strand
AAGCTGGCTTTCAATAAACTAATTTTGGAGTTTCCAGCGCCTGTGGCGCTGGAAACTCCAAAATTAGTTTCATAATGAGAATTGGTGTAAACACGGAATAGAGATTCTCTCACGCTGCAATGATCCCTCAGAAATTACGATTAATAAATTTCTTGAGCTATCAACAATTAGCCTTAGATTTTAGCGGGCTGCATGTTGCTTGTATTTGTGGCGCGAATGGGGCGGGTAAGTCATCATTATTAGAAGCGATTTCTTGGGCGATTTGGGGTACAAGCCGTGTGGCAAGCCAAGATGATGTGATTCATGTTGGTTCTAAAGAAGCACAAGTGGACTTTACATTTATTGCAGGTGGTGAAGTCTATCGGGTCATCAGAACCAGATCGCGCAATAGTTCGACCTCTTTAGAATTTCAGGTACAGAGTGAAGGAAAATTTAAATCCCTCACCGAGCGAAAGGTGCAATCAACGCAGCAGACAATCATTTCGCATCTAAAAATGGATTACGAGACCTTCGTTAATTCCGCATATTTACGTCAAGGTCGTGCTGATGAATTTATGCTGAAGCGTCCTAGCGATCGCAAGCAGATTTTGGCGGATATGCTAGCTTTGTCGCAGTATGACGAGCTTGCCGAACGCGCCAAAGACATTGCGCGAACTAGTAAGGGTGAGTCAGCAGTTTTAGAGAATATGCTGGTACATCTGCGAGAACAAATTCTCGCAGGAGAAGCGATCGCACCGCAGTTAGAAATTCTGCGATCGCAGTTAACGGATTTACAAGCATGGGAATCTCGCGATCGCCACCAATTGCAAGTTGTGGAAGAATTGCAGAAACAATATCAAAATGTGACCCAGCAGCTAACTTGGCAACAAAAACAGCAAGCTTCACTCACCGCCAATTTGGCGCAATCATCACGACAATTAGCCAGCCAGCAAAAACAATTGCAGCAATTAGAATCATGTTTGACAATGCGATCGCAGATTTTGCAAGACTATGAGCGCTATCAATTACTATCAACCCAAGAATCAGAGCTAGAGCGTAAGTTTCAAAAGTATCAACATCTTTGCGATCGACGGGGAGAATTTAGTCATAAACTCGCGAGTTTGCAAAGTGAACTCAGGGGACAGCTAAGGGCTTATCAAGCACAATTAGAGTCTCTGGTGCAGCAAGACAGTGACTTAAAAGGGATTCTGAGTCGCACTGCGGAAATCGAAGCCGCGATCGCGGAATTACACAAAGCAAGAGCCATTTTACAAGAATTTGATCGCCTCCATGCTCAGTCCACACCGCTAATCCATCGCCATCAAGTTCTCAAGCATCAGTTGGAAAGAGAGCAGACTAAGCTAGCTGCAAAACTAGAAGAATTAGTTGCGAAACGCGAACAGTTATATTTACAAGTCAAGAATCACGATCAGTTATTAGTTAATGCTAAAGAGCTAGATCGGCAAATTGTTTTATTACAAAACAAGCAAGTTTACCAACAGCGAGTTCATGAAAAAGGATTAGAGAGACGTGATTTTTTGGAGCGCTTAAAAACAAGATTGGCGGATAGTGAGGCTGCGTTTCATAAATTAGAATCAAAAATGCGTCAGTTAACAGTGCCGAATGCACCTTGTCCTCTTTGCGATCGCCCTCTTGATGAAGCTCATTGGCAACTGGTGCAAAAAAAGCACAAACAAGAATCTCGCGATTTACAAGCCGATATTTGGGTAGTGAAGGAACAACAAGCCGCCTCTAATTGTGAAATTGAAGTTTTGCGAGAAGAATATCGCAGTTTAAAAAAGGAACTCGCACCGCTTAATGATTTGATTCAGCGTAAAGGTACTTTGCAGGAAAGACTCAAAGCGATCGCTGAAGCAAAGCAAAGGCTGGTGACAATTGATGCTGAGATTGTGGATTTAGGCGATCGGCTTCAGACTCAAAACTATAGCCGTGAAGCATGGGAAGAGATGGAACTGATCGATCGAAATATTCATAAATTTGCTTACGATGAGAAAAATCATGCTCTTGCCCGTGGTGATGTAGAACGTTGGCGCTGGGCTGAAATTAAGCAGTCAGAATTAAAAAATGCTCAGCGTCAAGCCGATAATCTATCGCAAAAAATTCCTGATTTACAAACCAAAATCAACCAATTACAAGATCGCCTTACTAAAAATCTGATCGATTTAGAAGTACAACATGAACTCGAACAATGCGATCGCACTCTTATTCAGTTAGCCTATGAACCTGACAGGCATCAGCAACTCCGCGCCCAAAAGCAAGAACTCACGCCATCATTATTGCGCTATCAAGAACTCACCCGCGCCGAGCAGGAATATCCCGAACTTCAGCAACAGATTACCCATTTACAGCAAACTCAAAATGTCAACCACCAAGAACTACAAAATATCACTGCTAATATTGCTCAACTACAGTTACAGGTAGAAGCCTTACATGGAGATCATGCACAGGAAATTCAATCTTTGCGTCAAAATTTGCAAAACTGGCGATCTCAGATGGATACTCTCCTTGCTCAAATTGGTAGCCTTCAGCAATCACAACAACAACTAGAGCAAAGCCGCCAACGCGAACAAGAAACCCTTGCTCAAATTGAGTTAGCCCGTCATCGTCAACGCATCCATACGGAACTGCATCAAGCCTTTGGGAAGAACGGTATTCAAGCTTTAATGCTCGAAAATGTACTTCCCCAAATCGAAGTAGAAGCTAATCAAATTCTCGCTCAACTTAGCGATCGCCAATTAAATGTGAGATTTATCACCCAAAAATCTGGCAAAAAAAGCGATCGCATTATCGAAACTCTTGATATTGAAATTGCTGATACCAAAGGCACTAGACCCTATGAAACCTATTCGGGCGGCGAAGCCTTTAGGATTAACTTTGCCGTGCGTCTAGCCCTATCCCGCGTGCTTGCTCAACGCAAAGGCAGCACTTTGCAAACACTCATCATCGATGAAGGATTTGGCAGTCAAGACCAGTTAGGTTGCGATCGGCTTGTCAGTGCGATTAATGCGATCGCGTCAGATTTTGAGTGCATCTTAGTAATTACGCATATGCCACAAATGAAGGAAGCATTTAATACATTGATTGAAGTGTCGAAGGGTGAGGAAGGCTCTACGGTGCAATTAGTTGGTTAGCTACGCAGCCATGATGCTCGGCAATGGTCAGCTAATCGGGAATAAGTGCTGAAACGCCCATTTCATGATGATAAAAAAGACGCAAATACGTCGATCATGCTTTAAGGGAACTTCAAGGAAAAAATGATCCATATAAACTCCAATAATGTTGTCGAGGGCTACGCCCTCGACAACATTTTTGGGATCAATTATTTTGTGTAAGTCTCTAACTGTCCAGTCCTTGGATAAGTCCTTAGCGATCAATCAGATCGCTTATTTCAGATGGCTCCCGCAAAATCACCATTTTTGTACCCGATCGCCTTCCTAGCCAAAAAGCCAAAGAAACAATCGCACCACCACCGATCGCACCCAAAGCGATCGCAATTATCAGCCAACCTTGACTAGTATTAGATACAGCTTTCTCAGAGCTGTGATTATCATCATTAGAATTACTTTTATTCTCCTGAGCATCGCCACGCAAAGACTGAGCATAAATCTGATTTGCTCTTTGGGTAACGACTAGATCCCCTTCAAACAAGCCGTCTTGGATTTCCACTAAATCGCCAGAAATTCTTCCAAGCTTAACTTCGACTGGTTGATAATTAGTTCCATTCTGCACAAATACTAATTGCTTACCGTTACTTTCTATCACTGAGGCAATGGGAACTGCAATTACAGGTTGCGAAGCGCGATCGCTAATAATCTCTAAATCCGCAAACATCCCCACCTTCAATTTGCCCTGAGCATTATTGATTTCCACCTTCACAGGCACAACGCGAGTCGTACTATCCACAGTTGCCCCAATCGCTGTAACCTTACCCACAAAACTGGTATTATCTCCAGATACTTTTATCTGTACGGATTGACCAATCCGCACTTGACTCAAATCTTTCTCATAGATATTTGCCGAAGCCATTACTTGCCGATCATTCACAATCGTCATAATTGGCTTGCCAGACTCCTCCACCGACTCACCCAAAGTTGCCTCGCGATCGCTAACTACTCCAGCGATCGGGCTAACCACCGTCACTGTGCCATCAGGATTCGCGATCGCTCCTAATTGATTGCGCCTTGCTTCGTAAGCCGCACCACTCAAAGAAATTCGTGATCGCGCCACCTGCACATCCGCCGCCGACCGACTCATTTGCGCCTCCGCTTCTAGCAAAGGTAAACGGCTGGATGCTTTAGCTAAAGATGCCTTTGCGGCAACATATTTAGATTCCGATTCCTGAACCTGTCGCTTGGTGATTGCGCCTTGAGTAAATAATTCGCGATCGCGATCATAACGTTCTTTATCTAAATTTAGTTCTGTTTGAGCTTGTTGAATATCAGCTTCGACTAAAGATTTTTGCCGAGCAAGATTTTGTTCGGCTAGTTGCAGATTTGCGATCGCAGACATCGCATTCCCATCTGCTTCTGATTGCTTCGCGATCGCCTCTACCTGTAATCCCGCTAACTCAGGACTAGATAGCACTGCCACAGGTTGACCAGCCTCGACCTTTTGATTGGGTTCTACTAATAAAGCTAAAATCGTTCCCTTAATCGGAGTCGTTACCTTTGCCTTTTGACTTGGCAAAGTCTCAATTTGTCCAGTAGTCTTAATTGCTAACTTGAGAGTCTGACGTTTGACTGGTTCTGCTTTAATCCCCAAGCGCTTAGCTACTTCCTGATCAACAGAAATCCCTGAGGTTTGAGTCGTACTACTCCCTTTAAACTCGTTTCCATGTCCTGCATGGGCAAAAACTAGTGCGGGATTTGTAATTAAAGAGATGCATAGGGGCAGACTCATTACTCCTGAAATAGACAGTCTCAACATGGGGAATGGTTCAAATAGATTGTGCAGCGTAAATCAGTATTTCAGAGAATTATGAAATGAGTGTGAAATATTGCATACCAAATTGTGCTGACATCCATATAGACTATGATATTGCTTCAATAAGGGCTACAGATGGGTACAGTGAGCATCATCGCCAAAACATTTAAACTCAAATCTAGCGTTTAGTCCATATGTCACAAGCATCAAATATAACTGTTGAATTTCGGGATGTAAATTTTCAGGTAAATCATCGGCAGCTTCTGTCCCAGTTGAACCTGACAATTTATGCAGGAGAAGCCATCGTTCTGCTTGGACGAAGTGGCAGTGGAAAAACGACAACCTTAAAGTTAATTAATCGTTTACTTTTACCGACATCAGGACAGATTTTGGTTAGCGATCGCTTAACAACAAATTGGGATGCGATCGACCTGCGAAGAAATATTGGCTATGTCATCCAAGAAGTAGGTTTATTTCCGCATTTCAATGTTAGACAAAATATTGGGCTAGTTCCATCTTTGCAAAAGTGGTCAAAGCACCAAATAGAAACAAGAGTTTATGAAATGCTAGGATTGGTGGGATTAGAACCAGAAGTCTTCTCACAAAGATATCCGCATCAACTATCGGGTGGGCAACGTCAACGTGTCGGTGTGGCGAGAGCTTTAGCTGCTGATCCTCCAATCTTGTTAATGGATGAACCCTTTGGGGCGCTCGATCCGATTACCAGACTAGAATTGCAACAGCAATTTCGATATTTGCAAAGAAAACTCAGCAAAACAGTTGTTTTTGTGACCCATGACATTCAAGAAGCTTTTTTTATTGGTAATCGTATTGGCTTAATGGATAAAGGTGAACTAGTTGTATTAGGAACGAAAGAGGAATTTCTGCGCTCTTCCCATCCCGAAGCGCAAGCATTCATAGCTTGTTTGCGTCCTTTGGAATAGTTTTATGGTGTGGTGCACAGAGCGCAGCACACCATAATTTCTTTAGTAATAGTTCTGGAATGAGTATTTGTCGATTAATTGAAGGAGATTATTTTGTTTTTTAGCTTTCTAAACGAATATAGCCCAGAAATTTTGCTCCGTAGT
The DNA here is from genome assembly GCA_031378395.1 of Pseudanabaena sp. OTE_75_metabat_487_sub. Classification (GTDB taxonomy): domain Bacteria; phylum Cyanobacteriota; class Cyanobacteriia; order Pseudanabaenales; family Pseudanabaenaceae; genus Pseudanabaena. The sequence continues at coordinate 1,253 of JANNDZ010000737.1, read as the reverse complement.
GGCGAACATTTAATTTTAGTGGGAATTGCCATGACTGTCGCAATTGCGATCGGGATTCCCTTAGGTATTCTCATTACAAGGCATCCTAAATTTGTAGCACCAATTCTTGGAATTGCTAACGCTTTACAAACTATTCCTAGCTTAGCGATCTTTGGCTTTTTGATTTCCGTGCCATTTTTAGGAGGTATCGGCAAAATCCCTGCGATCGTGGCTCTAACTCTTTATGCTCTACTTCCCTTGATTCGCAATACCTACATTGGCATCCAAAGCATCGATCCCGCTATTCGCGAGGCAGGACGAGGGATGGGAATGACAGACTGGCAATTACTGGTTCAGGTAGAACTACCTCTAGCATCAGGAGTAATTTTGGCGGGTATTCGCGTTGCTACGGTGATTTCTGTGGGCATTGCGACAATCGCCGCTGCGATCGGAGGCGGGGGCTTGGGTGTATTTATTTTTCGAGGTATTTCCACAGTTAACAATCAGCTAATCCTAGCAGGAGCAATTCCCGCTGCGATTATTGCTCTATGTGCAGATTTTGGGCTGGGATTATTAGAAAAGAGATTGACTCAGCAACCCATACAAAAGCCAATATTGAACAAGCGACAACTCGCAATTGTGGGAGGTCTTGCTGCTGCGATGATTATTACTATAATTACCTTCTTACTACAACAGAACCCTCAAACAGTTGTGATTGGGTCTAAAAATTTTACTGAGCAGGTGATTTTAGGAGAACTATTAGCTCAACAAATTGAAACTAAGACAAAATTAAAAGTCGATCGCCGTTTTAATTTAGGTGGAACATTTATTTGCCATGAAGCCCTAAAAGCTGGACAAATCTCTGGCTATGTTGAATATACGGGTACAGCATTTACGGCAGTATTAAAGCAAAACCCAATCAGCGATCGGCAAATTGTATATGACCAAGTGAAGGCGGCTTATGCGAAAAACTTTAATTTGGAGGTCATGCCATCTCTGGGATTTAACAATACTTTTGCGATCGCAATCCGAGGTGAGGATGCAAGGAGATTAAATATTAAGACTATTTCACAAGCATCTCAATATACTTCTCAATGGCAAGCTGGCTTTGGCTATGAATTTCTAGAAAGAGCTGATGGGTATGCTGGTTTAGCCAAAACCTATAACCTGAAATTCACAAAGCCACCTCAACAAATGGAGTTGGGACTTATGTATCAGGCTCTAGCCAAAAAGAACGTTGACTTGATTGCTGGTAATTCGACAGATGGGTTAAT
>JANNDZ010000730.1:0-7483 GCA_031378395.1 Pseudanabaena sp. OTE_75_metabat_487_sub | reverse complement strand
AGTAAATTATAAAAGAGGGGCGCTTCGCGCACCTCTTTTATAACTCCTGATCAGTCCATGATTTGGGATCTTCTAATGGTTCCAAATGCGTGAGAACATTCATATGTGGTAAAGCATTACAGATCGCAGATTCAACTTCTTCACATAAGTCATGTCCCTGTTGCACTGACCAAACTCCTGGAACCAGTATGTGAAAAGTTACAAACCTTCTTGCACCTGCCATTCTGGTGCGAATTGCGTGAAACTGTACTTGATTGCGATCGTAGGAAGAGAGAATTTCATTGATCATCTGCCGCTCTTCTAAAGGAATAGAAGCATCCAAAAGCGCCGAGCCACTTTCCTGTATCAGTTTTACGCCAGTCCAAACAATATTGGCAGCAACTAATAGAGCAATCAATGGATCGAGAATCAACCAACCTGTTACAGAGACTAATAATAATCCAAGGATTACGCCCACAGAAGTCCATACATCAGTGAGTAAATGATGAGCATCGGCTCGTAAAGTAATTGAGTGTAAACGTTTACCTTCTCTGAGTAGTATAAGCGCAGTTCCTCCATTAATTGCTGATGCGACTATAGAAAGTACTAGACCAATGCCAAGCTGTTCAAGAGGTTGAGGATTTAATAATCTGGGGATAGCCGCGATCGCAATACTTAACGCCGCCACTAGAATCAGTGCCCCTTCAAATCCACTCGAAAAATATTCAGCTTTAGAATGTCCAAATACATGCTCTTCATCGGGTGGCTTAGCTGCATAGGTCAACGCCCATACTGCACCGATCGCAGCTACGAGATTAACTCCTGACTCCATAGAATCAGATAAAAACCCCACAGAATTAGTCAATAGGTATGCACCTAATTTCAAAGCGATCGTGGCAATTGCAGCTCCGATCGAGAGAAACCCATAATAACGAGCGGATTTATTTGGCATGGCGCATCTACTAAAAATATGTCAGGAATAAATAAATAAAAATTCTATGATAAGGTTTTTTGGCTATTCATAAAAATGCAGATGCCCGTCACCATTCACACAATCCTCGATCGCTTTCGTCAAGAAGCAACCTCAACTCGTGATTTGGGCGATAAGTTTGAGCGTTTGATATTTGCGTATTTGCGAACCGATCCGCAGTATGCCGAACTGTTTAAACGGGTTTGGCTGTGGATGGATTACCCTTTGCGGGAGAGGGTTGCCATTGAGAAGGGTAGCGCCACTGTTTTATTTTTAGTCCCTTCAATTTCTTTGTTATCGCAGACCTTGCGGGAATGGTCAGCGGAGGCGATCGCCTTGTTTTAAAATTGCTATCTAACCTCAATCAGCAACTCTTAGCTAGACAAATATGAAAAAAGGTGCGGTCATAGATAAAGCGGGACTCTACCGTTATTCTCTATGGAGAGACTGGGATATGGAGAAACCAAAACTAGTTTTTATTATGCTTAATCCAAGTAAAGCAGACGCGAATATTGATGACCCTACGCTGCGCCGATGTATCAATTTTGCGAAGTCTTGGGGTTTTGGTTCGCTAATTGTGGTTAATTTATTTGCTTTTAGAACAGCACGTCCTTTAGATCTCAGACAGGTAGATGATCCTATTGGAAGCCAGAACGATCGCTATTTAAAAAAGGCGATTAAGTCAGCCGATAAAGTTGTTGTTGCTTGGGGAAATAAAGGTAAGTTGATGCAGCGCGATCGCCTTGTTTTGGAGTTGCTATCTAAACACAATGTTCAACCGCACTGTTTAGGAATTACAAAAGTAGGTTCTCCACGTCATCCGCTATATGTTATGTGTAGTCAGCAATTTAGTGTTTACAGATGATTAGCAAAACGAAATTCACTCCATGTGCCGTAACATAAAATTTCATTTATACTAAGATTTAAGATCAATATGAAACAATAATAAAAATGCTTTTGTTTAATATCAGAACTTAATAAGAGAGAGATGTAGCCATGAGTAACTTGTTAACACACCACCAAAATGCAATTAGATTGCTATTTATCTTGATATATGGGTCTGAAAAGCTACTGGATGTTCATTATTCTGGTGCAGAAGGCGTATTTAAGTCAGAGATGCGTCTACATGCTATGGATTTTTGGGTGAGATATCCAGACTATCTAGCTTATGAACTTATAAGTATTTTTAGAGAAACTCATGAGCTTTCTCTGCTCAAACAAGCTGAGGCAATTTTTGAGGATCAAGAGCCTGATCTACGTCGAATTCAAATGATTCGCTGGAGATTTGGAGCATACGACAAAGTTGACAACACACTAAGTGTTCTCCTCTCAAAAGGTCTTATACGCTTGGAAGACAAGAGAAATATTACTGGCGTTCAGGAACATCACTATTTACTTATGCCTTCAGCTTACTCTTTAGAAAGCGATATTGAACAAGAATTTCCAGTACTTGGATGGTATAAAGAACGAGCTAAGTTAGTCTCTAAAATTGCTGGAAAACGTGGAGGAAAAGCACTTAAAGATCGGCAGTATGAACATATTACTTATGCAAATACTACTGGAGGAAGCATAATAGAGCCAATAACAGAAGAGGTTCGTTTAAGCCTTCAAAACTTGAAAAATAGAATTTAAATTAAAAAACTTGAGTTAACAAATGTCGCAAACTGAAAAAAATCAATTAGACTGGTTGAGTACCGTTGCTAAAAATAGTAAAGAAACGCCCGAATTAGTTAAAGAAGTACTCTCACGTCATAACATTCGACAAAGCCCAAATATTGGCAATCCGAGAAGATTGATTATCAGTCGAATCCAATTTTCTGGAACAAAGTCGGGAAATTATACTGACGTATTCAACTTCGATTTTAAAAATCTTGAATCAGGACTTTGGGGGGTAATTTCTGATCGCAATCTTAGGGGGAAAACTTCTGTACTTGAAATTGTAAGATGGCTTCTTCGTGGCAAGTCATCTAGTAAACTCCAAGATGGAGTTAAGAATTGGATCTCGGACGCTAGTCTTGAATTCTTGATTGACAAAAAAAATTACAAAGTCTACTTAGCTCAAACATCGCAACGTTTCTTGGGGAATTTAGTAGAATATCTTGACGAATCTCAACCTAGAGAAATTAGCCGTTTTGCATCTGAAGATGAGTTTGAGACTTGTATGTCTGATTTTATGATGAGACAGCTTTCTTTAGATGTCACATCAGCATGGCGAACAAGTAAGGATAAAGACGAAGAAGGTAGTCCAGTTTTTCATGATTGGTCAGCATTATCAGGAGTCTTATTTATTTGTGGTAATTATGACGCTCTTTTCGGAGATATTCTTGTTGATGGTCTGAATAACCGAATTATGAACATGTATTTGGGGCTACCTTGGATACCAACGCTTTCGGCATTAAAGACGACACAGAAAAAGCTTCAAGAAAAAGAAAATTTTCTTGCCAATAAAGGCAATCTAGAACAGAGAAGAAAGCAAGAACGGCGAACCCAAATAGAAAATGAACTTGCCCAATATCGAGCATCTCTAGAACAGTTGCCTTCGGATGTAGATATGCGCCGAGATCTAGCTAGAGCAAACAAAGGATATCGTCAAGCAATGCAAAATTCCAGTCAACTGGATAATGAACTATATTCTGCAAAACAATCACATGAAGAGATTTTCAGACTATTACAACAAGATAAGAGAGATTTACAGAACTTTCGTGAAGCTGAAGCAGCCAGTGCATTTTTTAAGCGCCTAGAGCCAACTTGTTGTCCTCATTGTCAAAAATCTATTTCTGACAATCGTCGTCAACTAGAAATGATAGATCATTCATGTTCTATCTGTGGAGAAACCATTACAGATTCAGAGGATATAGATATTATAGAAATGGATTTAAAGAATCGATTAGAAGCTTCGAGTAAAGCTTTTGAGGAGTCAGAGCATTTAGTTTCAACAAAAGAAAAACAGAAAAGAGAGATTGAATCGCAAGTTTCAACTTATGAAATCGAATGTAAGAGATTAGAAGAACAGACTAGTAGCTTTGAAAAACGTTATGAACTAGAAAAGAGAATTACTGGACTTGAGTATTTACTGGGAGAATATCAGGATAATCCAACACCTCAAGAATCTGAAAAAAATGATTTAGGCATAGATAGTAAAATAATTGATGCTGCAATAAAAGAAACAAAAAATCGTGTAGACAATCTTCAAAAAGACTTGCTTGAGGAAGTTAGTACAAAAATCCAAGAATATGCGACTAGTTTTGGCATGACATCTATTACTTCAGTTAGTCTAACAAGTCATCCACATTTACGTTTGATTAAAGATGGTTTACAAACAACTTATTCTAGGTGTACTAAGGGGGAACAATTACGGCTCAAGATAGCTTCAATTATTGCACTAATTTCTATTGCAGAAAAGCGTGGAATTGGAAGACATCCTGGTATTCTTTTAATAGATTCTCCCAAAGCTGAAGAAATGGTAGAAGAAGATGTAGATCATCTAGTTGGTGGGCTTTTAAAGTTAACGAAGGATCTTCCTCATATTCAAATTATTTTAGCTGCAACCTCATCAGAAAGTATTCTTCGCTATTTAGATGAAGATCATCGTAAATATGCTCAAGGTGATAGTTATTTATGGTAATATCTACATTTTTCTTGTTTCGAGGTGGATGTTCAGATGGAAAAACAACTTATCAAAGCGTTAGAGGAGGGAAAGACAGTTACTCTGAATGACTTAGGAGGATTAAGAACTTTAGAGGAAAACAGTATAACAATTGCTAGTTCTCCTCTAATGAGTGAGTTCCTCTCCATTGTTCTAAATGAGTTTAATAAGCTCAATGAAACTGAAATAGATTTGGCAGAGAAATTGATCTTACTTTGCTTTGAAAAAGTAACAGATGGATTAGTTATTCAAGAAGCAATTTACTATTTAGACTCATATCGTCCATTTTCTAAAAGTTTTGAAGATAAATGTTTTAAAATTACTCTTCAAGAAGCTCAAAATTGCCAAAAATCACCAATAACTCGTGCTATGAGTTTAGAATGTGCTTTTCGATTTACATTGTATAACTCTGGACGGCGCTTTAAATTACTTAGCTATCTTGTTGACCTTCCTATTGAAGACGATCCTGAATATCTTCGTCACGCTGCAAAAATTGTTGGATTAGCTCACACATTTTGGGCTGAAAATGAGCTAATTAGTGTTCTTGAAAAATTAGCTAATATTGAATCTGGCTCTGACGAAGCATATTTTGAGCTTGGTTTAGCATCATTAGCTAGCGCTTTAGATGCTGAATCTCATGATGTAGCCCAAAACAAGTTTAAACAGGCTTGGTTACTATTTCAAAAGTCAATGGATAAGCGAGAAGATCGTCCTGATGCAGAAGTTTTTCATGCCGCAATTTCTATGCTTCTTTCATTTGAAAATAACGATGTTCAAAAAAATTATAGCCATAACTTGGCTCGATTAAATAAAGCGCTTTCTATCTATAATGCTTGGCATGAATATGATGCAGGGTCAGTATGGATAAGAGCAAGACAAACAGAAATGGCAAATTGGTATATGTTAGCTACCAAGCTAGAATCTCTATCAGGACACCTTATAGAACCAAGTTGGATTGAACCTATTATAGTAATTGAGCAAGCATTACTCAAGATTTACACAGCAAGTCGGACTATATTTAAACGTAATAAATTTGGTGGACTGGAGACAATTGTACAGCCAAATATTGAGGCTAGTTTAATCAGAAATCAAGGTCAGTTATATGTTTTAGAAAAATGGTTAGAACGTCAACCTTCTGAAGATTTAGGTTCAGTTGGACAAGAACTAATGAAGGCAATAAACATTACTAAAGCAGAGATAAGTTTGGGAAAAGAATATGGGGCAGCTAGTAAACTAGAATTAACTACTGCCCCATATGAACTAATAATTAGTAATTCTCCGTATAAGGTAAAGTCATCTATCGATCAAGTTTTTGAAGATTATCTCAGCTTGCAAAAGAATGATGTTTCACCTGTTCTCGAAAAGATTTTAGAGGATTGTGTTTTAGCTATAGAAAATATTGAATATTATAAGAATCCGCGTGTAAAACAGTGTTTTAATGTTCTTCTCTTTTTGACTCTACGTTTTTTAGAGAATCGAATGAATATGACTAAACAGAATAATCATCGATTAAAATACCTGTTTAATTTTGGAGCCAACGAACCATTGCCTAAAGAAGAAGAATTACAAATTGACTATTTTGATTTTATGCATAGCGGCATATCGGCTGGAATTATAAAGGTTGAGGTAAGTGATATTGCAAGTGGTCGTGCTGATGTATTTTTTTCTTTCGGTTCAATACAATTCATTGCAGAGATAAAACGTGATGATAAAGACTGTACATTTACCGCCCTACGCAAAAAATATATTGGTCAAGCGTCGGAATATCAAAATACAAATGTCAAATTAGGCTTCCTATTAGTTCTTGATTTGACCGAAAAGACTCATGGCAGTGGAAGTATAGAAGATAATATTAAAGTGGAAACGATTGTCTCTCCCAATAGTAGTATTGAGCGTGCAGTCGTTGTTGTTCGCGTTCCAGGTAGAAGAAAAACACCAAGTCAGATTTAATCTAATACCCTTGTAGTATTGTTTAACGACTGATCAGGCGATCGCGCTACATCTTCGACCTCATTAAGTGCGTCAGTGTCGAGTCTGTTAAAATTGTGAATAGCTTGCCACCATTGAATGAGAGATAGATATACCATGCTTAAACCGATCACCCTTCAAGTCGAAGCCCCCATCGCCGAGGCATATCAAAATACAACAAAAAGGACTTACAACTAACCTTCAGGCAAAAAATCCTCATCCAGTGTTTGCTCAGGAGTAAAAGGAGACTCAATTGGGAAAGTGGCGATCGCTAATCCTGTTTCGGCACTGGCTAACTTTCTTGCGTTCAGATAACAATCCGCAAACTCCTGCAAAAAATATCGCTTCAAGCTAGGACTATGTTTAAAGGCTTTGTGCAGTCTGAGGCGATGTTCGATAATCGTATAGCGCCAACTATTAGAACGCTTTTTTGGTTGATATTTATATTTGAGAAGATGCATCAGCAAAACTTCTAAATTACTTTCGATCGCTTGTTTTTGACTGCCACCCATTCCTTCAAGTTCTACAATTAAATTCTCAAGATCCATCTCAGCAAAATTCTGCGATCGCAATAAATTGACTGCTTGCTCTAACCACAGAGCATAATCTTGCTCGTACAGAGTGCTTTGAGTATCAGCCTGAAATGTCTTAGGTAAAGCAACAGTCATATCTTTAGGCAAATCTTACCGCAAGTATAGCAGATACTGATTGATGAACGGCTCGAATTGCCATCCATCCAAAATTATAATTTCTTATCACTGAGATCGCGTTACATTCTCGACCTCGTTATGTGCGATCGTCCGCGTCAGCGTCGAATCAGTTAAAATTGTGAATAGCTTGCCATCATTACATGAGAGATAAACAGAGGAAAACAGGAGCTAGATTATGCCTGAAACATTACAGTACATAACCAACGAACA
>JANNDZ010000678.1:0-2925 GCA_031378395.1 Pseudanabaena sp. OTE_75_metabat_487_sub | reverse complement strand
GGGCATTCTATCCAAGTCAGAATTTATGCAGAAGATCCTACCAAAAACTTCCAGCCCAGTTCGGGAGTCTTAACTGAGGTTAGATTGCCAGAAGATATTCGTTGCGATCGCTGGATTGAGACTGGTACTGAGATCATGCCCTATTACGATCCATTATTGGCAAAATTGATTGTCTACGGAGAGACAAGAACCGATGCGATCGCCAAATTGCAATCGGCTTTAGGTAATACCCAAATCGCAGGTATTGAAACCAACCTAGATTATCTTTACCAAATCCTCCAAGCACCTGAATTTATATCGGGGCATATCCATACTAAATTTTTGAATTCTTTTAGCTATACACCGCGAACCATAGATGTCTTAGAAGCAGGTACTTTTACCACTATTCAGGACTACCCTGGGCGGGTAGGTTACTGGAATATTGGCGTACCACCTTCGGGAGCAATGGATACCTTAGCCCTAAGGTATGTGAATCGTTTGGTTGGCAATCCTGAATCTGCGGCGGCGCTAGAATTTACAGTGAATGGAGCGACTCTCCGTTTTAATGTTGATACGATCATCTGTCTGACAGGGGCGACCATGCAAGCGGAATTGGATGGTGATCCAATTGCCTATTGGACAGCGATACAGGTAAATAAAGGTAGCATTTTACAAATGAAGGCGATCGCAGGTAATGGGCTGCGATCGTATTTAGCCGTCCAAAATGGTTTTGATGTGCCAGATTATCTGGGCAGTAAATCAACATTTACCCTAGGTAAATTTGGCGGACATTGCGGAAGGATATTGCGAATTGGTGATGTGCTTAAGCTTAATCCTTCTCACAAGCAACCCAGTGATGCCGCAACACTTTTGAGTCTCCCCCCCGCCCTGATTCCTGAGTATCCACAACATTGGGAAATAGGAGTGCTTTATGGACCTCATGGCGCACCAGATTTCTTTACCAATGATGACATCGATATGTTCTTTGCGAGTGATTGGGAAGTGCATTATAACTCGGCTCGAACTGGCATCAGATTAATTGGCGCGAAGCCCCAATGGGCAAGAACCGATGGTGGTGAGGCGGGACTTCATCCTTCTAATATCCATGACAATGCCTATGCGGTGGGGGCGATCGATTTTACTGGTGATATGCCGATCATTCTCGGTGTTGATGGGCCAAGCTTGGGCGGGTTCGTCTGTCCTGCCACCATCGCCCTTGCCGAGCTATGGAAGATTGGTCAGTTAAAGCCAGGGAATACCGTCAGATTTGTGCGGATTAGCCACGAGCTAGCCTTACAACAAAAAATTCAACAAGACTATCAAGTCGCGAACCTAGAATTCAGCACCACAAATAATGACAGTAGATCTACAGAATTCTCTCTTTCGCCAAGTTCGACCTTAAATATCGCAGCCTTGAGTACGGCAGCAATATTGCATGAATTACCTGATAATGAAATTGCCGTAAAGTATCGCCGTTCGGGAGATGACAATATCCTCATTGAATATGGAGAACTAGTTCTCGATCTGAATCTTCGTTTTCGGATTCATGCGCTCATGGAATGGTTAGCCCAAAATCCTATGGCTGGGATTTTGGAATTAACCCCCGGCATCCGATCGCTACAAATACATTACGACAGTCAGATCTTGCCCCTAGAACAATTGCTAGAGATCTTGATTGTCGCTGAAACTGAGATGCCTCCTGTTACGGATATGGAAGTGCCAACGCGCATCGTCTATCTGCCCCTATCTTGGGATGATGCCTCAACCAAATTGGCAATTGAGAAGTATATGCGATCGGTTAATCCCAAAGCGCCTTGGTGTCCCAGTAATATTGAATTCATTCGCCGTATCAATGGGTTAGAGGATATAGAAGCGGTTAAGGAGATTATTTTTAATGCTAGTTATTTAGTATTGGGTTTAGGAGATGTGTATCTAGGTGCTCCCGTAGCGACTCCTATCGATCCCCGTCATCGCCTTGTTACTACTAAATACAATCCTGCCCGTACTTGGACTCCCGAAAATGCGGTTGGGATTGGGGGCGCATATATGTGCGTGTATGGAATGGAAGGGCCTGGAGGCTATCAGTTTTTTGGGCGCACCATACAGATGTGGAACACCTATCGCCAAACCCTTGATTTTGAAGCTGGAAAACCTTGGCTGTTACGCTTCTTCGATCAAGTTCGTTTTTATCCTGTCTCCGAAGCAGAGTTACTACAGCATCGACAAGATTTTATCCACGGCAGATTTAAACTGCGGATCGAAAATGAAACTTTCAGTTTGAAGAAATACAATGATTTTCTAGCAGCTATTGCCGATGAAGCGACTATATTTAAATCTCAACAGCAGCAGTCCTTTGATGCGGAGCGCGATCGCTGGGTAGCCGACAATCTCCTGATCGATGCAGACTCCTTACCCGATATTATCCCTGATGCAGATGAATTTATACTTCCGCCTAATAGCGAACTGGTGATTTCTCATATTCCTGCCAATGTCTGGCAAATTGTAGTGCAAGTTGGTAGTGAGGTTAAAGTAGGCGATCGCTTAATCGTTTTAGAATCCATGAAAATGGAAATGACCATAGTTGCTAATGTGACAGGTAAGGTAACAGAAATCCTCTGTAATGAGGGGAAGATGGTGTCCGTAGGGCAAGGATTATGTGTGATTTTAAAAGCTTAAAGCAATTTCCGAACCAACGAATCACAATATATTCTTTTGAAAATGTTCCTTCGTAAGCCTAAACCCCAAAGAGAAGTAACGGCGCTTCGCGCCGTTACTTCTCTTTGGGGTTTAAATTTGCCTCTCTTATACTGGAGTTTAGACTAAGTTGATTAAGAAAACGAGAAAAAGAGCAGGAAAAAGTAACCCAGAGAATGGATAACTGGGCAAATCCAAGAGAATGAAAAGGAGAATATTTAGGGTTAGGAATTAAGGATGTCTTTGTTGACC
>JANNDZ010000831.1:0-2326 GCA_031378395.1 Pseudanabaena sp. OTE_75_metabat_487_sub | reverse complement strand
CCCAGAAATAACCCCTTCCTAGCCCTCCCCTTGCAAAGGAGCGGGAACGAAATTTCTAGTCTTCCCCCTTTGCGAGGGGGAATTAAAGGGGGTTTTGAGACTTGTGTGTACACGGTAGCCTTTAATGGGAGAGGGGGCTGGGGGGTGAGGGTTCCACGCAACATGAGTAATTAATTAGACAAAAAATAAAGCGTTGCTTAGCAACGCTTTATTTTTTGTCTAATTAGAAGAATCAGTTAGAAATTAAATCGCCGTAGTAGCTTGCACTCTAGCGCGAGCGATCCGCAGATTTTGCTCAGCTTGAATTTTGCCTTGCTTGTCTTCAGCCTTAATACCAGCCAAAGCTTGCTCAGCTTGTTCGAGCTTCTTGCGTGCATCATTAGGATCGATCGCACTGCCTAATTCGCCACTACGAACTAAGACCGTAACTTCGTTTTCTTCGACTTCAGCGAAACCACCTGTTAAAGCGATCGCCGCCCAAGCTTTGTCTTTACGAAAACGCAATACGCCTGTTTCGAGTGCCGAGATCAGAGGAGCGTGATCGGTCAAAATACCCAATTGCCCTGTAGAGCTAGGCAAAATCACTTCCTCTGCGACAGTATCCAGAATCGTTTGATCTGGGGCAATTACTTTTACAGTTAGGGTCATGATCTACTTACCAGCTTTTAACTTTTCAGCTTTTTCGATTACTTCTTCGATGTTGCCAACGAGGTAGAACGCTTGCTCAGGAAGATCATCGAGTTCACCCTTAAGGATGCGATCGAATCCACTGATGCTTTCTTCAAGGGTGACATACTTACCAGGAGAACCTGTAAATACTTCAGCAACGAAGAATGGCTGAGACAAGAAACGCTCAATTCTACGGGCGCGGGCTACAGCCAACTTATCATCTTCAGAAAGTTCATCTAGACCCAAGATCGCGATGATATCTTGCAGTTCTTTGTAACGCTGAAGGATTGCTTGTACGCCACGAGCAACGCGGTAGTGCTCGTCACTGACGACACCTGGTTGCAACATCGTCGAGGAAGAATCGAGAGGGTCAACCGCAGGATAAATACCCTTAGAAGCCAAACCACGAGACAACACGGTAGTTGCATCAAGGTGAGCAAATGTGGTTGCAGGAGCTGGATCAGTCAAGTCATCCGCAGGTACATAAACCGCTTGTACGGAGGTAATCGAACCTTCGGTGGTTGAGGTAATGCGCTCTTGTAAAGCACCCATGTCTGTCGCGAGTGTGGGCTGATAGCCTACAGCCGATGGCATCCGACCAAGTAGCGCCGACACTTCGGAACCAGCTTGAGTAAAGCGGAAAATATTGTCGATGAACAACAATACGTCTTGCTTGGATACATCACGGAAATATTCTGCCATGGTCAAAGCAGTTAAGCCGACACGCATACGCGCTCCAGGTGGCTCGTTCATTTGACCATAAACGAGAGCGAGGTACTGAAGTACGCCCGATTCTTTCATTTCATGGTAAAGGTCATTACCTTCGCGGGTACGTTCGCCGACACCACCAAACACCGACACCCCAGAGTGCTTTTTAGCGATGTTGTTAATTAATTCTTGAATTAATACGGTTTTGCCTACGCCAGCACCACCGAATAGTCCAATTTTGCCACCACGACGATAGGGAGCGAGAAGGTCAATTACCTTAATGCCCGTTTCAAAGGTGCTTGGTTTGGTTTCTAAAGATGTAAATGCAGGTGATGGACGGTGAATTGGGAATTTTTCTTCGGTTACAACGGGACCTAATTCATCGATAGGTTCGCCCAATACGTTAAAAATTCGACCTAATGTATTAGGTCCAACAGGAACCGTAATCGGTGCGCCTGTATCGGTTACATTCATACCTCTAACGATGCCGTCAGTGGTACTCATGGCTACAGCACGAATTTGATTTCCACCGAGTAATTGCTGAACCTCACAGGTGACATTAATGTCTTGTCCTGCGGAGTTACGACCAGTTACAATAACGGCGTTATAAATTTCGGGGACTTTGCCACTTGGGAATTCGGCATCAACAACAGGACCAATGACCTTCGTGATGCTACCTACGGATACTTTCTCTGCGGTTGTTACCATGCTTGCTGTTTACTCCAGCCTCTAACTCAGAATCTAAAAAATTTGCAATGAAATGACGTGCAAGAAGATATATGCAAGAAAATGCAATACATCATAAAAATCAAACTCTAATGAGTTTAACTTTTTTACACTCAGATATAAAGCTAACCGCTTCTCAAAATATCATTTAATGGGGCTCTAAAGATCGTTGGTTTCCTGAAAACAGCAATTCTCATCATAAAAATTGGTTTTGTTTAAAGTC
>JANNDZ010000649.1:0-6424 GCA_031378395.1 Pseudanabaena sp. OTE_75_metabat_487_sub | reverse complement strand
GATTCAATATACCGACTTTATCTTTGCGGTTTTTGCTGAAGAATTTGGATTGTTTGGTGGGATTTGCTTATTGCTATTGGTGATGATTTACGGCACGATTGGGCTTTCTGTAACCTATAAGTGCAAAGATCCTGTAGTGCGTTTGATCGCGCTCGGTTCGACCTCATTAATTGTGGTACAAGCGCTTTTAAATGTAGGCGTAGCAACTGGAGTGTTACCGACTACAGGCTTGCCTTTCCCGTTCCTCAGTTATGGGGGTAGTTCCACTTTGTCCTGTTTGTTTATTGCGGGTTTGTTAATTCGCTCAGCGCGAGAAATGTCGGCGGCGGATGTAATTCCCTTTGCGCGGGTAAATAAAGGCGATCGCAATGATCTCAAAACTAAGCAACAAGAAAAAATACAAGCTTCACGGCGGTGATCGCCTGTATAAAAAAGGAATCGAGAAGCGATTCCTTTTTTGTTATCGATAGTCTCTACAATGTTTAAGAAACGCCACTTTAGCTAGCTATTTTACTGATGTCTGAACCCGATCTAAACTCCACCGCTGGCTATTTAGCAGTTTTGCGTAATCGTCAATTTTTGGCATTGTGGCTCGCCCAAATATTGGCTCAGTTAGTTGATAAAGTTGTCCTAATTTTGCTGATTGCCCTTGCTGTCGCTGATGGCGGTAGTGATGTGAATACGCGAGAATCATCAATCATGATTGCTATGACCTTGCCTGCGGTATTTTTGGGTTCGATCGCAGGGATTTTTGTTGATTGGCATCCAAAACGCGAAGTTTTAATTTTGTGTAACTTTTTGCGGGGAGCTTGCATCTTTGCGATTCCGTTTGCACCTCGCTCATTAGCTGTCTTACTTCTGTTTACCTTTCTTATTTCTACCCTTACCAACTTTTTTGCTCCCGCCGAGCAGTCCGCGATCCCTTTAATCGTTCCCAAGAACGATCTCCTAGCTGCCAATGCTCTTTTTACAATTACGGAAGTGGGATCATTGATTGTTGGATTTGCGATCGGCGCACCATTATTAGCATTTACGCTGCATCTTTTCCCTGAAGCCACATCTTATAGTCGTGAAGTTTTGCTAGGAAGCTTGTATATAATCTCTGGCTTATTTTTATTTGCTTTACCCAAGGACGAGATTATCCATCCTAAAAAAGTAGGCTCAGGAATATGGACTGACTTAAGAGAAGCTTTTCAATATGTGCGCCACAATCATTTGATCGGTGGAGCAATGTTACAGATGATTTTGCTATATGCAGTTCTTGGTGCAATGCAAAAATTATCACTTAATCTTGCTGAAGTGGTTACAGGTAATCGTGAAGAATTTGGCTCTTTTGTTGCCTCGGTTGGCTTAGGATTAGCGATTGGAGCCTTTATCTTAGGTAAATATGGCAAAAAGTTTGCTCATCGACCACTACCATTTATCGGCTTTATTGGTATGGCGATCGGTTTGCTGATGTATGCATTTGTCTCCAATCAATGGGTTGCTTGGCTGATTGGTAGTTTTATTGGTGTGAATGGCGCTCTGATTGTTATTCCAATGCGGACTGTAATTCAAGAACATACGCCTGAAAATATGCGAGGCAAAGTGTTTGGGCTACTGAATAATGGAGAAAACATAGCTGCGAGTTTGCCTTTAGCCGTGATTGCCGTATCTTTAGATTTTTTAACGAATGTATTTGGCAAACAAAATGGTGGCAAGCAGCAAATTGGCTTTCAAATAGTGTTAATTGTTTTTAGCTTGATTGTATTTGGGCTTGGCTCTTGGGCTTGGAAAAGAACCAAAAAAGCATTATCAAATGTTCTATAAAAAAGGAGGCGTAAAACGCCTCCTTTTTTATATTTATACCAATCCACAAAAGTGTGACCACACTTTTGTGAATTAAAAACCAAATCCAGTAAGGGTTTTAAAACACAAAATGGCTACGCCATTTTGTGTTTTGGTATTACTTAGCGATCGCATCTTGAACAATAGTAGCAAGTTCACCGCGTTGGCTTAGTTCCATGACAATGTCGCAGCCGCCAACAAATTCACCACCAACGTACACTTGCGGAAAAGTCGGCCAACTAGAAAACTCCTTCATGCCCATTCGTAAATCCCCATCTTCAAGGATATTTGCAGTTTCGTAGGGATGTCCTAATGCATTAAAAGTTTGCACAACTGCTGCCGAAAATCCACATTGAGGCTGTTGCGGAGTTCCTTTGATGTAGAGCATGATTTTATTATTGTTAATCTGGCTCTCGATCTTAGTTTGCAAAATAGGGCTAAGCATATTAATTAGGTTGATTCAGTTGTGAATAAATTTACTATTGCTACTATAGCAATCGTCACAATGCTTAGAGCAATAATTAAAACAAAAGGGAGCGCACTGCGCTCCCTTTTGCTAAATCCATTCAGACATCGTGCTTTGCTCGCCAAGTTGGATAATCAGATCTAGGTGATCTTAAGCATTCCTCTACAACTTCAGCAATATTGCGCCATGTAATATCATCCCTTTTGAGTAATTCTCGTAATTGCACTAAAGAGTCTTCTAGCTCAATATTAAATTTCTCAAAAGGTAAAGGCGATAAAGCTCTTTCTGGTGCTTGAACTACTTTAGTCAAAGCTTCCTTGACAATACTGATGATTTGACTTGTCATCTCAGACTTGACTTTCTGCCGCAAATTTTGTAACCCGCGACGACTAGTGGCATACATTGGTGGTAAACGATTAAGGACATATGCTGCAACATCGTCGATATTTACCTTCTGCTGAACATTTTCATCTAGACGTAGGGCGCGGCGCTCGACGATTGCATTCACAAGACTTTCTAGAATATTGCTATATCGATAGATAGTTCCCGACATATAAGACTCAAAATCTTTAAGCTCAGCTGAGATATCTTTCTCAGTTTTAGTTGTCTTAGATGAGTTTGGCAAAGTTGACGTTGTTTTCCGACGCACTGCATAGCTACGAGCTAAAAGAGAGTTTCGTCGATCTAAGCTGACATATGTGCCATTAGAAAGGCTTTGATAGTATCCTGAATTCAAAGCATCTTGGACAATCTCAGGGACATCTTTCCACTTGAGATAGTCTTTGCTAAATAATTTACGTAATTTGAAGAGCGATCGCGCCTGACTAATCAGTTCATGATCAGGTATTGGATCGCTCTGTCTTAAGACATCGCTCTGTGTACTCAAAAAACCATTGCGTACAGTTTTAGCGATCGCGCCTCCTAATTCTTGCTCAGCCTTCTTCCGCTGTTGTACCCACCCGCGTTGAGTAGTTGCATACATTGGTGGTAAGCGATTGAGTGTATAAGCGATTACTTCACTAAGATCGACGCGCTTTTTTACATCAGCACCTAATCGTTTGTATTGTGCCTCTGCTTCTTCGATTACTAATTCTTCTAGTGCATTTCTACAACTGCTCATGGGAAATGTTCCGTCTTGAGTATTTTTAGATGTGCTGATTACATCGTATTTTAATCTTATAAAGGTATAAATATTAGCACAAAATCAATAATTCTAAATATGAATCTGATTTTGTTTAGCAATTATGATTATCAAAATCGTTTTTTTGAAAGCCCGCCGTAGGAGGGCTGTCAAAAAAACGATTTAGGTGTTTCCAGAGCCAAAGGCGCTGGAAACGCCTAAATCGTTTTCATAATAAGAATTGCTGAATTTTGCTTTTCAGTAATGTAAACGATACTCCAATTAGTATATAAAGCCAAAAAATAAAGATGACGCAAAGCGCCATCTTTATTTTTTGGCTTTTGATTGTTTTTATATGTCTTTGAACTTAGAAATCATTAATCCCTGTTTCTTGAATCGTTGTTCTTGATAAACCAGCGATCGCGCGTAAATTTTGGCAACGGATTAATTCTGTGAACTCAGGGGTATTTCGCCCGATTAACTTAGCAACAGCAGGAATAGCTTCAAGTAATGCCCTAGCTGCCTCGGTTTCACTATAACCACGTTTTTGGGCGACATCGAGTGCTTCGCTATCAGCTTGTATTTGTATCTGTGAGCTTTTGTTTTTACGTAAAATCTGATTGATGCCGATAGTACCTAATAAGATGGCGATCGCTATGCCAGTAACATCACCTTGCACTGCTTCGACAACACCTCCTACCAAAGCTGCCGCAGCAATACCCTGATATGCACCTGTTTGTAGCCATTTAGTTTGTTGTCGCCAGCTTACTTCATGCAATAACAACATATCTCTCTGGGCTTCAGGTAACTGTCGCCATAGCCGAAAATTGATATTTACTTGAGTCCCTTTCTGCCAAGGTAAAATTTGTAAACTTGAGATTGGCTCAGTTTGCTCAGGCTTAGATTTGATTGATGTTGCCATCCGCCAAGATGCAGGCAATAGATCTCGCAAGCGAGCAATTTCTTCGTTAATGTTCATAATATAATTTAGCGCCTCCTTAACTTAGAAACCCATGAGCGAAACCCATGAGCAATAATCTAACTATCGCCGACGCTGAGCGCATTCTCTGGGAACTAAGCGACTTAGATCGAGAAGCTGCAACTTCAGAAAGGCGATCGCAAATCTGCGAAGCCTTAGATTACTTAACTAAACAAGCCGATTATCACATTTTTGGGATCTGCGCAGATACAACAGCTGAAGCTCTACAAGCTTTACAAAATTATGCTGCTCATTTTCGCTATGAGTTACCTGAAGCGGATGTGCCTGCGATCGCAGATGGCATATACATCAAATACAATCCCCGCAGTCGCCGATACCATTCCGACAATTACAAAGGCAGTTATCGGGGGGTATTGCTATCTCTGCATACCGATTTTACCGATGGCTATAGCGGCACTCACGGACATTTTCCTTTAGATCTCTTTTAAACAAAAGGGGCGCAAAGCGCCCCCTTTTGTTTAAAAGACTTCAGTTGTAAAACTACCGTGCAATCCGTAAGGCACATGATGTTTTAAATGTAAAGTTGCTACAGGTTTACCAGCAATATTTTGAGCATCTAGTATGACCAAATCTGATCGATTATGTTCGGCATCAAAAATTAAGACCAGCACCCAGCCATCGTCTTCAGCACTATCGGCACTGCGATCGCGTGGTACAAAAATCGGCTCACTGATAAAACCGCGTGGCGCAAAACTATGGAATTCTTGCTT
This sequence comes from Pseudanabaena sp. OTE_75_metabat_487_sub, assembly GCA_031378395.1. GTDB lineage: Bacteria > Cyanobacteriota > Cyanobacteriia > Pseudanabaenales > Pseudanabaenaceae > Pseudanabaena. The sequence continues at coordinate 1,301 of JANNDZ010000649.1, read as the reverse complement.
ACCAGTTTCCATATCGACTTTGGCGATCGCTTGTAAAGGTGCGTTGCCCGATTCTTTAGCGATCGCGCCAATATAGGCATAACGATGTTTTTGCCCCACATAACGGGGATGAACCACAGGAAACTCGCAAGATCTCTCTAATATCATTTCGCGCTTGACTGTGCCAAGTTTGGGATTGATCGTAAAGCGATATAACTGCCCTGCAATCACTTTGTCAAAATCAATCTCTCGAAAATCCGTATTTGGCTCTAACTTGGGATAGTCAGGATAGCAAACCGAATCTAAAATAATCTCATCGCCTTGTTCATAAGCATTACAGTGATGAAATACAAAACAAGGATCAGTTTCAATGGTTTGTAAATTGCCTTGGCGATCGATCAGCAAAAATTGACTAGGAGCATTCGGCTTCAATTCGATACATTCTCCTGCCGTAGCCAAGCCCAACATAAATGGCAAAGGTTTAAAAGACACAGGATTTTGCATAAAAATCCGATAGTTGGGCGTATAGGCAAAATCATGCAAGAAACAAAATCCTGAAACTTTTACCTGTGATTCCGTGCTCAACTCACCTTGATCATTTATTTGATAAATCGAAATCGTAGATTTTGGTCCTGGTTGCACCCCAAAGCCCCATAAGTCGCCAGTGCGATCATCCTTTCTTGGATGCGCTGTAAATACTTGCCCCGCTGCTAACTTCCCATCAAAAGTTTCTTGTCCCAAAGTATCCAAACTTTGAGGATTAAGTGAATAAGGACGTGCCGCTTCCCACAAAGCCAATAACTTTCCGCCCTGATACACCACATTTGTATTGGCAACATTTTTATTCCGCAAATCAAAAATATTACTTAGCCATCCACCAGCCTTTTGTGTACCAAATACGCCCCGATATAAAATTTTGCCTGCTTTCTGCTCAGCAATAAACTCAGGTGTTTTGACAAATTGATTTGCAAAATGCGCCTTGCCATCCTTAAACGCGATCGCGCAGATCATGCCATCGCCATCAAAGGGGTGTCCATATTTCTGCCCGTTAATATCGAGCTGTCCAGGTCCATTCCGAAACAAAGTCCCCTCTAGTTCTAGAGGGATCTGACCCTCGATCTCATCGATCCAATAAGCCTGCTCAGTTCGCAGTGACTCATATCCCTTTTGCCAATCTTCACGCGAAAAAGTAGTCGATGCAGCCTGAACCATAAATATTTATAAATAAACTTCCTCTATTGTAACAATTTCGTCACAATTTACGATCTCACAAAAAACGCCAAAGAAAAAACATCGCTTTGCGATGTTTTTTCTTTGGCGGG
>JANNDZ010000635.1:0-4279 GCA_031378395.1 Pseudanabaena sp. OTE_75_metabat_487_sub | reverse complement strand
CGCAAAGTGCTCTCCCATTTTGGCTTTGGTATATTTAAAGTGCAAGACAAAAACTAGGGATTAACTATGGTGTCCGCTACAGATGGATTTATTTATGTTTCTGGTCTCTTCATCATTGTGTGGGTTATCCTTAGCTTGCAATCAAGCATTAAAAAGCTTGAGCAAAAGATAAAGCGGATGGATCTTTCTCTAAGCTTGCTATTAAATCGGATGGAGCTTGAAGTGCCATCTCTACTCTCAGATCAAGTTAAACAGCTTGCGCAAGATCCCTATCGCAAGATAGAAGCTATCAAACTTTATCGAGGAGAAACTGGCGCAAGTCTTTTAGAAGCAAAAGAAGCAATAGAAGAGTTTATTTTGCAGAATCAAGAGAAATGGAGATAAAAGCATTAGCCCTTCATGTGTGGGCTAAAAGCTCAAACCTGTAAAAAGGGTTAATTACTCCTCTCCCTTCCCAAGAATTCTTAGGAAGGGAATGGTATTCTATATTCCACTTTAGTGGACATGAGCTTTTAGCCAAGAACTTAAGTTCTTGGTTTATTTGCGTAAGGGACTTACACAAAATAATCGATCCCCAAAATATAGCGGCGGGCTACTCCCGTCCCCATATTTTGGCGGTTTTATGACGATCGCATTAATTGAAGCGCTAAACCTCAATAATGACACGGACATTGCCGCGTTTTTTATTGACACGACAAGCGGTAGTATCTCCAGAACGCTCAAACTCTAAATCTAGTACTGTTTGTCCAATCCGAAAATTCTGAATTGATAAGCGATTAATGGAATTGAGTAAGCAGGGATCGATAATCCGAAGCTGATTATTAGGTGCATCTGGCACAAAATTGACCATGATCGCCATTAATTGGAAGATGCTTCCCGTTGCCCAAGCTTGAGGCGAGCAAGCGACTGGATATTGTACTGGCAGATTAAAGCCATCTTGCTCGTATCCACAAAACAGCTCAGGTGGGCGGTGATAGGGCTGAGCGATGGTCATATCGATTAAACCTTGAGCAATTCTTAACGACTGCTTCACCAAACTATGCGATCGCATACCGACGGCAATCAAACTATTATCATGGGGCCAGACAGAACCGATGTGATATCCCATGGGATTGTAGGCAGGAGAAAGACTGCTCAGAGTCCGAATACCCCATCCATTGAACATATCAGGAGCATTTAAACGGGCTGCTACACTGATTGCCTTTTCATGATGGAAAATGCCCAAATTTAGGCAATGACCAGGATTAGAAGTAATGCTATCAACTGGCTTGCCTTCACCATCTAAGGCAAGAGCGCAGTAATCTTGATCGGTTAACCAAAAATCTTGATTGAACCGCAATTTTAAATCTTGAGCCTGCGATCGCCAAAGTTCGGCTAGATCAAATAACTGCCTTTTTTCGGCTAATTCACTCATGCGGATTTTTGCCGCATACACATAGCCCTGCACTTCACATAAAGCGATCGCCCCCTCTGCTAATTCTCCTTTACTATTGACAATACAGTTTTCTGAATCTTTCCAGCCTTGATTGAGCAAACCTTTTTTTGAGGAACGATGATAACGGAGATAGCCAGTTTCTTGGCAGTTGCGATCGATCCATGCCATCGCTGAGATTGCGTTTGGCCATAGCTGATCTAAAGTTGGCTGATCAGCAGTCCAAGCATAATATTCGGCATAGAGCATTAACCAAAGAGGCGTAGCATCGACAGTGCCATAGTAGGGAGTGTGTGGAACCTCGTGACAACGCGCCATCTCACCCAGTCTAATTTCATGGAGAATTTTTCCCTTTTGTTCATCTTGCCATTCGTTATCGACTTTTCCTTGAAAATAAGCCAGTATAGAGAGAGTATCTCGGGCAATCATCGGATCTAAAACTAAAGTTTGTGAAGCAGAAATTATAGAATCTCTCCCAAATAAAGTCGAAAACCAAGGAACTCCTGCCGAGAGAAAATTATACTTTTCCGATGTCTGCCTAAGTAAATAAATATCCTGCGCAGCGCGATCAATTACCTGATTTAGCGATTTATTATCAGTTTGAATTCTCGTAATTTGCTCTGTCCAAAGTTTTTCTTCCAACAACTCTTCCGTTTTCGCCTGTGCAAAGTTTTCGGGGACGCTAACGATTGAGGTTGGACGATTATTCGTGAATAAATGAATACGATATCCTAAAGTCCTCGACTCATGAGCTGCCAAATCTAAGTGCCAGATTGCTGTATAGCCTTTAATTTCTTGTGGTTGAAAAGAATCAAATTGAATTCGCGATTCCATCAAAGCACCATCTAATCCCTCATAGGCAAGCACAATTTCCTTAGGTAAGATTTCCGTAGATTTCTGATCTTGATTCGGTAGGTAGCGGAGAAAATTGCCCCTTTTTTTGCGCTTAGTTCCTCTCACTTCAAATAAATCCAGAAAATCAGCATCCAAGCTCAAACTGAGCATAAAACTAACTGGATGCGTATTGTAGTTAGTTACTTGTGTCTTCTCAAAAAAGCCACCTTTGATCGCAATTTCACGATGGATATCAATGGTTTCCGCTTTAATTTGATCACCCACTTCATTGTCAATTTCGGGATTTGAACATAAAACGGTCATCGCAAAGCCTTTTCGCGCAGTGCTACTAAACGAAATAGGCGATCGCCCATTAATTTGTAGATCTAAGCGACTCAGAAACCTTGTATCACGACAAAACAAGCCCATGCTATCTTCGATCCCACCAAGGCGACAGCTAAGGTCAGAGATATTCCCTAATGTATCGGTAATCAAGAATAAATCATCATCTTTCAAAGTCAGAGTGGAAATAGGGTGCTCTCCAATTACACAATTCCATGGGGCGATCGCATTGCGATCAATAGGAATATATGTCCTTCCTCCGACTTCAATGGTAACAGGTTCAATTATGGCTAGTTGTTCTGTATCGGGCATATTACTCAGTTGGCTCTATAGAAAAAATTAAATAAAAAAATTAAGCTGACCTAGTAATGCTTGGCATTTTGTAATTCCAAGCTTGCTCGTGCATAATTGATCTCGCTAACACATGACGATAGAGTTCACTCAACTGAATAGCTACTCCAGTCCAACTAAATCGCTGATTAACATTGGCTGAAGCTTGCTTCCTCATTTTCCTCACCCATAGATCATCAAAGAAAATTCGATGAATACCGTTGGCAAAAGCTTCTACATCTTTCGGCTCAACTAAGAGCCCTGTTTCTTCAGGAATAATTGTAAACTTCAAGCCGCCAACATTAGACGCGACTACTGGTACACCACATGCCATCGCCTCAATCGCTACTAATCCAAAAGGTTCATAGTGGCTAGGAATCACGCAAACATCAGCCGCAGTATAGTAAAGCGGTAAAACATCATGCCCAATTCTACCTGCAAAAACAGTAGACTCTTGCAGTCCCAATTCATTGACAATATGTTCAATCCTTTTCCTTTCATCGCCATCAGGCATATTTTCGGAACTGCCACCAACAATGATTAGTTTGAGATTTTGGAGATCATCGCTTTTGAGCAGAGCAAAGGCTCTTACTAAAGTCTCAATTCCTTTCCTTTCATCAAATCTACCGACATAGAGCATGATTTTCTCGCGGCTATCTAGTTTCAATTTAGTGCGAGCATGAGTCTTCGATGTTAGGCGAAAGTTAGTTGTATCTGTTCCGCAGGGAATAACTTCGATTTGCCCGCGAGTTGAAACAAGCGATCGCAAGGTCTCTTGCTCTTGTGGACTAGTTGCCACAACACAATTAGCGCGTTCTAAGATCTCTCGCTCAATTCTCAATCGAGTGTTCGCAACTTGAGGGATCTCTACCAGAGATTGATATTTTACGGCTCCTAATGAATGATAAGTATGCACCAATTGGATGCCACTAGTCTTTTGCAACTCCATTCCAGCCCAAGCCGATAGCCAGTAATTAGTGTGGATTAAGGGATAATTTAAGCCTTGAGTTCTTTGAAATACTTGAAATGAATCCACAAACTCTGGCATATGTTCAAACAAGCGATCTCTAGGGATATAGGTTTCTGCACCTGCTTTGAGTCGGATCGTTCGACAATGAGGTGTATGCTGCACGATGTCATCATCACTTGCCTTGACTTTGCGCGTAAACATATCTACATGCCAACCCAATGCGGCAAGAGTTTCGCCCACATGACGTACATATACATTTTGTCCACCAGCCTCTTCTAATCCAATCTCTGCGGCAGGATCAGCATGATCGGAAATGAGTGCGATCGCCTGTCTATTCAAACTCAACATAATATTTTTCTCCTTTTGTATAG
>JANNDZ010000594.1:0-2660 GCA_031378395.1 Pseudanabaena sp. OTE_75_metabat_487_sub | reverse complement strand
AAGTTCGATATTTCTGGAGGCGACCTTCGTTACTTAGAAGGTCAAAGTATTGGTGTCGTCCCTCCAGGTGAAGATAAAAATGGTAAACCGAATAAACTTCGTCTCTACTCGATCGCATCAACCCGCCTTGGAGATGATCTTGATGGTAAGACTCTATCTTTAAGCGTCAAGCGTCTAGAGTATCAAAACGAAGCAGGCGAAACCATCAAAGGCGTATGCTCTAATTTCTTGACCGATCTCAAGCCTGGCGATGAACTCAAACTCACTGGGCCAGTTGGTAAAGAAATGCTATTACCAGATGATCCTAATGCCACAGTGATCATGATTGCCACAGGAACTGGGATTGCGCCTTTCCGTGCATTTTTATGGCGGATGTTCAAAGAAAAGCATGAAGATTACAAATTCAATGGCTTAGCTTGGCTATTCTTTGGTGTGCCAACTGACTCGACGGTTTTGTACAAGCCTGACCTTGAGTGGCTAGCTTACAAACACAAGCGTAACTTCCGTTACGATGTTGCCATTAGCCGTGAGCAAAAGAATGCTAAGGGTGAAAAGATGTACATCCAAAATCGCATGGCTGAATATGCTGATGAGCTGTGGGAAGTGCTGCAAAAGCCTTCTACCCATACCTACATGTGCGGTTTGCGTGGCATGGAAGATGGTATTGCGGAATTCATGACTAAGACTGCGGAAAAGAATGGTGCTGTTTGGAAGGATTTTGAGAAGCAAATGAAGCGTGACGGTCGTTGGCACGTTGAAACTTACTAAAACCTAACTAAAAACAAAGGCTCGCACAGCGAGCCTTTGTTTTTAGTTAGGTTTTCGAGCATAATTAAAGCTGCTACTGCTCCCCCGTAAAGATGGAATTTTTCTGGTTGCTGGTCGGGATTGGGATTGGCGCGATCGCTACTGGCGCTTGCTGGTTTAGCTGGAATTATGCCAAGAAGAGACGTAATCGTAAGTTGCGAAAGAGATCGCGTCAAGTATTTAAAGCAAAATCAATCCGTAGTTTTAAGTCTTGGGCGCAGAATATCCAACAAAATATTCAACAAAACTATAACAATCAATTTAATTCTCAATTTCAAGTGATTGAGCCTATGGAGGATGGAGACGAGCCCTTACTGTGGGCGAAAATTGTTGAACTGTCTCCTATTGGCTATGTCCAAGTCAATCAAGATAACCGCTTAGTGGTCTGTAATCAACAAGCCGCAACCATGATGGGGATCGCTAACCATCGACAAGGATTAATTCGCAAGCCATTTTTGCTGCAACTAATTCGCTCCTATGAGCTTGATCATCTTGTCGAACAAACGCGATCGCTTAGTCTAGGCTCCCAAGTTGATTGGGTATTTCATCCTGCAATACCCGATCCTGTCGATCCAGTCCCACAGATAGGTAGACCAATTCGAGCTTTTAGTATTTATTTGGGATATGGGCAAATTGGTATTTTTTTGATCGATCGCCAAGAGGCGGTAGCGATAACTCAACAACGCGATCGCTGGACTTCTGACATTGCCCATGAACTAAAAACCCCACTAACTTCGATACGTCTGGTTGCGGAGATGCTCGAACCCCGTGTTGAGCCTGCGGCAAGAATTTGGGTAGAACGTCTACTTAGCGAAATAGAGAGAATTACCAAACTTGTCCAAGATTTGCTGGAATTAGGACAGATGGATGTGGGAATTGAGTCTGTCTTGCACCTAAGCGAAGTGGATTTATCGTCAATAGTGCGATCGGTCTGGGCAACCCTTGAGCCATTAGCCAATCGTAAACAAGTCAAACTCAAATATATTGGCAACGAACAATTACTCTGGCTACTTGACGAATCGCGCGTTTATCGGCTTTTGCTGAACCTATTAGATAACAGTATTAAGCACAGTCCAGCACTTCAGTCGATTACAATCAAAACCAGCGTGATAGACTCTAACCTACTAATAGAGATAATTGACGCAGGCGAAGGCTTTCCTGAAGAATCCTTACCCCATATTTTTGATCGCTTTTATAAAGTCGATCCATCTCGGACTAGATCGGGGATGGATCGTGGGGGCAGTGGCTTAGGACTAGCGATCTCTCGTCAGATTGTCACATTACACAAAGGGGCGATCGCAGCCAAAAACCATCCAGAGACTGGTGGAGTATGGATTACGATTAAGCTACCATATCTAATACCAAACCACGAAATGGCATAGCCATTTTGTAGTTTTAAAACCCTTACAGAGTTTGGCTTTTAATCCACAAAATTGTCGTCACACTTTTGTGGATTGGTATAAATCCTGCAACAGAAAACCTGTAAGGCTATGAGCTCTTTCACAACTAAATCATGAGCGCAGAAAAACTCCTGAAAGAATATGCATCTGGTCGGCGTGACTTTGCTGGCTTAAATCTAGCTAATGCCAATTTGTTTAATAGCGATTTAATCGGTGTTAACTTGACCAAAGCTGACCTGAGGCGGACTAATCTTGTATTTGCTTTTCTTAACAAGGTCACCTTTAATCATGCCAATTTATCGGGTGCAAAACTCGGTGGCGCAACTCTTAACCAAGCAATCATGATGAGTGCCAACCTGTCTGAGGCAGATTTGCATGGGGCAATGTTGCAAAGGGTGAATCTATTTGGAGCAAATCTTTCCCTTGCTAACTTAATGGATGCCAATCTTAGTG
>JANNDZ010000592.1:0-2563 GCA_031378395.1 Pseudanabaena sp. OTE_75_metabat_487_sub | reverse complement strand
ATTGCTACTGGCAGTGATGACAATACCGTCAAATTGTGGAGCCTTGTTGGTAGGGAACTCCAAACCTTTAAAGGAGATAGCTTTTCTATCGGGAGTGTCGCCTTTAGTCCCGATGGCAAGTTCATCGCTACTGGCAGTGATGACAATACCGTCAAATTGTGGAGCCTTGATGGTAGGGAACTCCAAACCTTCAAAGGGCATAGCTCTTTTGTCACGAGTGTCGCCTTTAGTCCTGATGGCAAGTCTATCGCTTCTGCCAGTACTGACAATACCGTCATATTGTGGAATTTAAATTTTGATGACTTGATGGTGAAGGGTTGCGCGTGGCTGCACGACTATCTCGTCAATAACCCCAACGCCAGTGATGAGGACAGACAGATGTGTGGCATAGAGCCAAGGCAAAAGTAAAAAGGTCAAAGGTAAAAGTTAGAATTGAGTTAGTGACAGTAAGCAAGGTAAACCAAATCCTCTTAGTTAAGGAGATCTACAAAATGCTCGACACACCAACCCAATATATGCACATCCAACTTCAAGGCAACGTACCCATCATTGCAGGTACGACCATGAAAGTCGTCGAGCTAGTCACTTCCCACCTCACCTATGGCTGGAGTCCCGAAGAACTACATTTTCAATATCCCCATATCGCCCTCAGCAAAATTTATTCTGCCCTCGCCTACTATTGGGATCACAAACAAGAACTTGATACTGACATCCAGCGCCGCCTCGACTATGCCGAACAAATGCGCCTAAATGCGCCCCTTTCACCATTGCAAGCCAAACTTCAAGCAATACCTCATTAAGGCTATGGCGATCGCCCTATACATGGATGAAAACGTACCGCGCCAAATTTTACTTGGATTGCGTCTGAGAGGAGTAGATGTGCTTTCCGTTCAAGAAGATCTGCGATCGGGAGATCCAGATCCGCTAGTTTTAGCGAGAGCCAACGAATTACAGAGAGTCTTATTTACTAGAGACGATGATTTTTTAGCGATCGCCAATCAACTTCTGCAAGATGAGACTAATTTTATCGGCATTATTTACGCCGCGCAACAAATGGCAAGCATAGGAGTTTGCGTGAGGGATTTAGAACTCATTGCAAAAGTTAGCGATTTAGAAGATTTTACTAATCATATTCAGTACCTACCGCTCTAAACTAAAAGAATTAAACCATGAGCCGATTAACCCTACGCTTACCAGATACATTACACCAACAACTAATCCATTTAGCAGACAGCGAAGGAGTCTCTCTCAATCAATATATTGTCTATGCTCTAACCCGTCAATCTTCTATAAATTACATCGTTCAACCACTTCCCCAACAAGAAACTAACCAACAACAACCAGACTTCAATAACCTTTTACAAAAGCTAGGAAAAGCATCCCCCAGTGAAATAGAAGTTGCATTGGCAGAACGAGAAACCGTTCAACCAGAAAAAGAACTAACCCCTGAAATCATTGCCCAATTTCAGCAACGACTCCAAAGCAAGGAAAAAGTAAAAAGGTAATTAGGAGTGACTCATGGCAACCTTAACCATTCGCCTACCAGATGACAAACACCTCAGACTAAAAAACTCTCTGAGAGTCAAGGCTTGAGCATCAATAAGCTAATTGGAGAACTTTTAGCGATCGCCCTTGTCGAATTTGACACCCATACCAGATTTAAATTTTTAGCTGCCAAAGGCGATCCCAAAGAAGGTTTAAAACTTCTCGATAAATTAGATGCACTAAGCAAATAAGATCAAACTCAATCACATTCATAAATCCCTTAATTTACAAGAGAGAAACCATGCCCCAACTCATCCCCACCGAACTCGAAGACGGCAGCATCATTTATTTTCAAGTCGAAGAAACTACGGTAACTTCCACTTCGCCAACCCGATCATTTGGTCTTCCCGAAAATGCTCAAAATGCCGCCAAAGAAAAAGCAATGCAAAGTTTTCATGCCATGCAAAGCCTCGTGCGTGGCTACACCGTCAACACCCTCAACGCCTTTCGCAATTTAGGAAGCGCCGAAGTCAGTGAAGTCACCCTAGAGTTTGGCGTGAGCCTAGATGCTCAAGCTGGTGTCCCCTTCATCGCATCAGGCGGCGCAAAATCTAATATGAAAATTACCGTGAAATGCATATTTCCTAAGAAGCCAGAATAACTACAATCACCACAAATCTCCCAGCAATCGCATACACTAGTAACAAATCTTTACGCCAGCTAAAGCATAAATCGCGATCGCAATGCCAGACCATACTCATATCCATGTCAGAGGTGCTAGACAGCACAATCTCAAGAATGTTGACCTGACAATTCCCCGCGATCGCCTGATCGTATTTACAGGTGTGTCTGGCTCTGGCAAGTCATCTCTAGCTTTTGACACAATTTTTGCTGAGGGACAACGCCGCTATGTGGAGTCACTGAGTGCCTATGCGCGGCAATTTTTGGGACAAGTCGATAAGCCCGATGTGGACTACATCGAAGGCTTGAGTCCCGCTATTTCGATTGACCAAAAATCAACTTCCCATAACCCGCGCTCAACCGTGGGTACTGTCACCGAGATTTATGATTATTTGCG
>JANNDZ010000568.1:0-2966 GCA_031378395.1 Pseudanabaena sp. OTE_75_metabat_487_sub | reverse complement strand
GTATAAAATATCTGTTGATAAGGATGGACGGTGCTTCGCGCCGCTTATCATTGTCAACAGCAATTCTCATTTTAAAAATTAGTTTTTTGAAAACCAGACTAAGACTGGTTTTCAAAAAACCAATTTTAGGATTACCAGCGCCGCAGGCACTGGTAATCCTAAAATTGGTTTCATAATGAGACTTGCCGCTTTAGCGCTACCGAATTATGTAATGTGTGCGATGATGCTATGATAGTAAGCGCAAAAAATTTGTATTTGATCAACTTAGCTAACTTGCCGATGTAGCACAGGGGTAGTGCAGCTGATTCGTAATCAGCAGGCCGTGAGTTCAAATCTCATCATCGGCTTAATAAAAAAACAAGAGAGAGCGCAAGGCGCTCTCTCTTGTTTTTTTAAAATGGAATATCGTCATAATCAGGCGCGTCGGCTGCGGGTGCTGCTACAGGCACATATGTTGACATTGGGACAACATTAGGAGCAGGAGCAGGGGTATTGGCGATTCTTTCTGAGCGTGCTGGTGGAGAAGACGCATTGTTAGCAGTACTACCACCAACTCCAAAACTGTGCACACGCTGGGCAATTAGTTCTGTCCGCTTTTCTTTGTAAGTACCACGATCAACTGTATCTAGACGCAACCGACCTTCAACGACAACTTGATCGCCTTTATGATATTTCTCAACCATCTCATCTGCCAAACTATTCCATCCCACGACCTTGATCCGATAAGGGGCATCTTCGGCACGTCCACCTGCAAACTGGACAAGAAATGAAGCGATCGAGCTTTGATTATCAGGAGTGCGGCGTAGCTCAGGATCGGTCAGGACTTCAGCCATTAGGACAATAGAGTTCATAGGTTTGTATCAAAAGCTTACGGCTTATTTTTATTAATCATCATAATATCGCGATCGCTAAGGATCGCAAATTAAATAACAAACGAAACTATTGTGGTGGGCGAAGCCCGCCACAATAGTTTTGTTTTTTGAATAACCTGTGTTATTTCAGAAAAAATCTTGAGTGCAATAGTCTACATCAGCATGTATACTTTTGCTGATTATCAAGCTGCTATGCTGCTATTAGGATTAGTCACGCACATATGCTGACCGTCAATGCAATCATCATCAGTACAATCATTCTCGATGTTGGGATTCAGTCCGTGATTATCGACAGAATATTTCGAGCAAAACAAGGTAATAGGCGGCGGGAAGAAGTGGAAGAAGAAAACCTTACTCGCTACGAGTCCAACACATCTAGCGATCAGCCTAAGGGCTGGGAATTTAAAATCTTGCGTACTAGTAGCGGCGGATTTCGCGGGCGCAAGATCTTAAACAAAGTCTGCGCCGAAGAGTCACAAGCAGGTTGGATTTTATTAGAAAAGCTGGACGATCATCGATTACGGTTTCGCCGCCCCATTACGGCCCGCGATCGCGATAATAATTGCAAAATCGATCCCTATCGCACGCGCTATGGAATTGCTGAGACTGTAGAAACTTGGACGACAATCATTGTGCTGTTAGCGATCATGAGCGGTGCAGCAGCATTAGGGTTTGTCGCATTAAATCGATTTTTTGGAGATTGGCAAACGCAATCTGTGCAGAACGCGCCTCGTTCTGGCAACAATAACACCATACGTCAGTCGCCTAGTCCGATCGCCAAACCAACTACGCCCCCACAGTCAACTACGACGCCACAATAAACTCATAGCAAATAATAAGAGGTGACGCTTTGCGACACCTCTTAATTATCAGAATTGGTGGTGCGAAGCGCCACCAATTCTGGAAAATCTTGACTGGGACTTTATTTTTTCGCAAGTCCATAAGCGCTGTAATGGATGCTCATAAGGAGAAACCCAATGAAAGCAATTTTGATGACCGCAGCAGGTGCTCCCCATGTGCTGCAACTTGCCCATATCCAAGAACCTACTATACAATCTCCGACTGAGATTTTGGTAAGCCTCAAAGCCGCAGGTATTAATCCTATTGACACAAAACTTCGGAGCCGTGGCACATTTCAGCCCGATCGCTTACCATCGATTCTCGGTTGTGATGGTGCAGGAATCGTAGAAGCGATCGGCTCGGAGGTTACTAAGTTTAAAGTAGGCGATCAGGTATATTTTTGTAACGGTGGGCTAGGTTTCCATCAAGGTAACTATGCCGAACTAACTACGATAGACGAAAAATTTGCCGCCCATAAGCCCAAATCTCTCAGTTTTGAAGAAGCTGCTGCTGCTCCTCTTGTATTGATTACTGCATGGGAAGCTCTATACGATCGCGGCAATCTACAATCAGAGTCAACCAGTCGCAATGTCTTAATTCATGCAGGAGCTGGTGGTGTCGGTCATGTGGCGATTCAGTTAGCCAAACTTAGAAACGCGCAGGTATGCACGACCATTGGCTCAGAGGCTAAAGGACGATTCGCAAGAGATTTGGGGGCAGATTTAGCGATCGCTTATAAGCAAGCTGATTTTGTGGAAGCGGCGATCTCATGGACAAACGGCGAAGGCGTAGATCTTGCCTTTGATACTGTCGGTGGTCAAATGATTGAGCAGACTTTTCCTGCCGTCAAAGTCTATGGCGATCTTGTCACCATTCTTGAACCACCTACCGATATAAGTTGGAAAGTTGCCCGTACCCGCAACCTGAGATTTAGCTTTGAACTGATGCTCACGCCTATGTTACTCGGAAAGGCTGATCTGCAAATTCAACAAGCCAAAATTCTTAGTGAATGTGCAGATTTATTTGACTCAGGCAAGCTCAAAATTCATGTTAGTGAAGTGTTTCAGCTTGCAGATGCGGCTAAAGCTCATGAATTATTAGAGACAGGCTCAATGACAGGAAAAATTGCGATCGCCATCTAAAATCCAAAAAAAAGGACTTGCTTAGCAAGTCCTTTTTTGTGGGGTGGAAACCAAATTTGGGTCGTGCAACAATTGGTTTTTGGTTGGAAGACGGCACAACTGGCGGTTGACG
>JANNDZ010000816.1:0-1686 GCA_031378395.1 Pseudanabaena sp. OTE_75_metabat_487_sub | reverse complement strand
AGAGATCGACGCTAAAGATATTTGGAAAGATGCCAATATCAGTATCATTAATGAATCGGGAAATCAAGATGTGATTAAATTAGCAATCCGTCGCTCAATCAGTAGATTTATTGGCTATGAATATATTGATCTAGTAGATGTCACCTTTGAAACTAAAAAAGACAAGAAAAACATTCTGCTTAAGGTTCGTAAGTCTCCTAAACCTGCGAAGTTTCTCAAGAATTAAATGCTAAGATGCTTGACTTACTTTTTTAAAAATTTAAGTCAAGCATCTTAGCCTGTTCAGGCTTAATGGTTGTAAGCTTTTAACGCATAGTTTATTTCAGGCTATATTACAGGCTTGAAATATATCAGCCGTATAATTAAATGGTGTGAGCAGACTAATGACCAAACAAACAAGAGATTCCATCAAGAGCTTACTGTGGACAATCGTAATTAGCTCAGGATATTTTGTGCTCCCCAGCTATGCTGAAACGATCGCATTAAGCCCAAAGAATGCAGAGCCTAAAGAGACAAACGTCAAGGTAACCAAAACCGCGATCGCCCAAGGCAATTCCATCAAGAAAGTACAGTTGATTGGTAATACAGTCCTCACACCTGAAGCGATCGCAACTATCCTTCAGCAACTCCAAGGCAAAGCCATCACTCTAGAGCAAGTCAAAGCTGCTGCCGAAACCATCACCCAACTCTATATCAGCAATGGCTACATCACCTCATCCGTTCAATTTGACCCAAGCGATCCTCAAAGCGTTGTTAATGGAGTTGCCCAAATCAAAGCAATCGAAGGACAAATTGAACGAATTGACATCGTTGGTACTGTCCAAACCAATCCTGACTACGTGCGATCGCGAGTAGAATTGGGGATTTCCAAACCATTCAATGCCAACGCAGTTGAAGATCAATTGCGACTCCTAAAAGCCGATCCTTTATTTAAAAAAGTAACCTCCAGCCTCAAACCCAGCACCGAAGCAGGTAAAAGCTTATTAGTCGTCCAAGTAGAAGAAGCAAAACAGTTTGGTGGCTCCGTCAGCTTTGACAACTACTCACCTGTCGCTGTTGGCTCAGAACGCATGGGTGTCGGACTAACCTATCGCAACCTCACAGGACTTGGCGATTTGCTGTTAGCTTCCTATTATCGCAGCACCACAGGAGGCTCCAATCTCTACGATTTTAGCTACAGCATACCCGTCAACCCGATGAATGGAACGGTAGCAATTCGCTACGCACCAAATAACTATCGAATTACCGATCCAGACTTTGTTGCCTTTAATATTCGTGGCGCGAGCAGTCTCTATGACATCGTTTATCGCCAGCCTTTGATTCGTAACCCTCGCGAAGAATTTGCTCTATCTCTAGGCTTTGCGCATCAGACTGGACAAACCTTCTTGTTTGAGAACCTCGCAACTCCTTTTGGTGTAGGACCTGATGTCAGTGGAGTTAGCACCACCAGTGTATTTCGCTTTGGTCAAGACTATACTCTGCGTGACAATGATGGCGCATGGTCATTGCGATCGCAGTTCAATCTTGGCACAGGTTTATTTAATGCTATAGCGGTTTTCATATGAGTACGGTACGAGCATCACATTCATAAAACCAGCCAAAAAAGTCAGAAGTAGAGATAGAATTAAAAGCCTTAGTAACCGCAGCATGAAGCTCGTCAGTAGTCCTCGGAGCAATAGAACGGAG
>JANNDZ010000532.1:0-8434 GCA_031378395.1 Pseudanabaena sp. OTE_75_metabat_487_sub | reverse complement strand
CTTGGCGGGCAATGGGAGAATTGACTCGGTATATGGCACTACGGGGTAAGACACGCAAGATTTCTTCGGTTGTGGTTATGCCAGCGTTAAGCTTATCGATCGCGGCAAGTCGAAATGAATTAAAGTCAATTTCATTAAGATAACGATTCATTTGAGTAATCGTGCCTTCATAGATCATTTGCCGAAAAGCATCATCGATATCGATCAATTCGACTACAGCCTCACGTCCGATATAACCCGTAAAAAAGCATTTTTCGCAGCCTTTACCTTTCCGCCAACGACTGGGATCAATACTCTCCCGCTCTAGTCTGAGAGATTGCAGCTCTGACAAAGTGGGATGATGCGGCGCTGAGCAATGCGGACAGTTTTTGCGAATTAGACGTTGAGCGACCACACCCAATAAAGCATCACTAATTAATCCTGGATCTGGCCCGAGATCTTTGAGGCGAGGGATAGCACTAGCTGCGTCATTTGTATGCATTGTTGATAATACCAAATGCCCTGTTAAAGCAGCCCTGACAACGGTTTCAGCAGTCTCAGGATCTCGGACTTCGCCCACCATCACAATATCAGGATCTTGCCGCAAAATTGCCCGTAGCCCTGCGGCGAAGGTCATGCCTGCGGGTTCACATACTTGAGTTTGAGTGATATTTGGCAGGATATATTCGACAGGATCTTCAACGGTAATCACATTGACATGTTCTTGAGCGATCGCTTGCAAACTTGTATAAAGGGTACTAGTTTTGCCCGAACCTGTCGGGCCAGTCATGATAATCAGTCCTTGGGGCTGTCGTAACCAGCTTTCGTAAATTTTCAAAGTGCGATCGCTAAATCCTAAATTTTCTAGATGGTTCGAGAAAGGATTGTCGCGGGGCAAAAGCCTAATTACTGCTTTTTCACCACAGACACAGGGCAATGTACTCACCCGCATATCGAGATTGCGATGCAGACTCTCATCGCTGGTATATTCTTTGCCAATGCGTCCGTCTTGAGGACGGCGACTATCGGCAATATCCATGTCGGACATCACTTTCAGGGCGACAATAATTTTGCGGCTAATTTCGAGGGGTAAGGTTTTGATATCGCGCAAAATGCCATCAATACGAAAGCGGACTCGTAAACCTGTGGGAGTTGGCTCTAGATGAATGTCGCTTGCGCGATGTTGCAAAGCGATCGACATTAAGGCATTAATTCGCCTTGTCTGATCAACGGCTTGAGATAAATAAAGATCCGTAGCCTCGACAATATCAACTTGCTCAGTTTCCCCTGTGAGCGGATTGATCGCCTGTGCTGAATGAATCTCGTTGGGATTAGGAATATTTTGGCGACGAAACCATGTGCGATAACTCGTCGTCGTAATCTTGATCGTTTTGATGTCAGTTAAAGTGCGATCGCTAATCAGTTTGATATGGTCATCAGTTAAAGGCTTGGGACTTCCAATATAAAAACAGTTGCGCCATAGTAATAGAGGAATTACTGGTGGCAAGATGCTGCGGTCTTCAAATTCCCGAAAAAAACGGTGCGTAAGCTCTTGGTCAAGCCAAGATAAATGGACATTGCCTTCAATATCTACTAAAAAATTCAATGCTTCTTCGCAGGTCGAGATATTGCCATGTCGCAGTCTTTTCCAGACTGATTCCCCTACGTGCCCAGATATTTCATTCATATTTGTTAAGCTCCGCTTCAGAACTTGAGCGTATCTTTCGTCGAACGAATTGAGAAGAATGAACCTCTCAGAGGTTCATTCTTCTCAATTCATTTGATCGTATTTTTTATTGAACATTTTTTTAGCTTGATCATAAACATCGACAGTGATTGGAGAGAAGCTATTATCCTGAGCATATTTTTCAATCTTTTTACGGGCAAATGGACGAACAAAGAAAGGAATATCTTTAAGCTTAGCTTCGGCTTCAGTCGTCCATACAATCTTTTCGCTCATTGATTTTTGGTTTTATTTATATTTCTTGTTTGGATCGTTACTTTACAAATTTTAACCTAGAGACACCAAAAAAATAGCGGTGTGAAGCACCGCTATTTTTTACCTACTACATTGCTGAGCAAGAAAGTCTTCCCGAATCCATCCCCTAGTACCACTTGGCCTGTACTCCACATAGTACCAAGTATTTCCTTCAGTATCTTGATCTTCAACTCTCTTACCAGAATCGTTATTGAGCATGTTTACATACTGCCCAACCAACAAGTACGAACGACTTCTAAACTGAGTACCAGCGTCGTCTCTCAGATTTACCCGCGATCCCGTTGTTCTTCCGACGATTTGCACATAACAATCACTCAATGACTGTGCTGATGCGCTGGCACTAAGCTGCATTGACAATGCTAAAAATGGCGCGATCGCAGTTGCGAGAATATTTTTGATTTTCATCGAATTAATAGAGAGCTGTTAACTCTAGAGAAGATATATAAATCTTACCCATTTAAAAACTAGGTATTATCAGTATAAAAGCCAAATATCGGTATATATCGATGATGTTCGGCTTTTGGGCTATCTCCAAGCAGCTAAAAGTTCTAATGCTTCATCACACCAATCGAGCCAGCCTTGCTCAAAATTAATCCCTCGGCGGAGCGTCAAATAGGCAAAACGCAACTCTATAGGACAATCTTGAGGTGAAATGAAAAAGTTACGCTCGATCGCTTGATAAGTTTCTAGTTGTTGTTGATGCAATTGACGATGATGTTTGATCTTTTGTGCCATCGCTTCTTCGGGAATTAGATAACCAGCATAGATTTTAAGTAGAAATTCATCTTTTACGGTTGCAACTTCGCTAGATTGCAGCAGCCAAGTTTTCAGATGCGCTAGCCCCGTATCAGAAACAGAGAATATTTTTTTGTCTGGTCGTCCTTCTTGGACGATCGCTTCAGCCACAATCAAGCTTTGCTGCTCTAGTTTGGTTAACTCACGATAAATCTGTTGGTGTGTAGCTTGCCAAAAGAATCCTACTGACCCGTCAAATTGTTTGGCGAGGTCGTAACCGCTTTTCGGTTCGCAAATCAATGAAACCAAGATGGCGTAAGCAAGGGACATGTTTTTGAAAATTAACTAGACTTGAGGTTGACATATGCACTTAGTTGAGTATATATTATCTCTCATATTCAACTAAGTGCATATTAGCTTAGTTGAATATAGGAAAAGCTAGTTATCAATAGGAGACAAATTCATGAATGCTTCTCAACAGGATTTTCAAGTTGTTTTTGGGACAGGGACTTTAGGTAAGGCGATCGCACAGCAACTTGTCGCAGAGGGCAAGCAAGTGAGGATGGTAAGTCGCAGTAATCGAGAGAATTTGCCTCAAGGTGTGGAATTGGTTCTCTGTGATGCTGCCGATCAACGCGTCACGCAGAAAGTTTGCCAAGGCGCAGAAGTGATTTATCACTGTGCGGGGCCAAAGTACAATTTCAAAGCTTGGGTAAAAGAATTTCCTCCTTTGCAGCAGGGCATTCTCGCAGGTGCGATCTCTAGTGGCGCAAAGTTGATTTACGGTGATAGTCTCTATGGCTATGGCAAAGTCAATAAACCAATGCGCGAAGATATGCCCTATGCCGCAACTACAAATAAGGGCAAGCTTCGCGCTCAACTTGCAGAAACCTTGATGTCTGCTCATCGCGCAGGAAAGGCACAGGTAGCGATCGCTAGATCCTCTGATTTCTATGGTGAAGGCGTTCACAATTCTGTATTTAGCGATCGGGTATTTATTCCAGCTTTGCAAGGCAAGACCGCTGAAGCGATCGGCAACTTGGATTTGCCTCACTCCTACACTTACATTCGAGACTTTGCTAGAGCCATGATCATTTTGGGAGAACGAGATGAAGCGATCGGGCAAGTCTGGCATGTTCCCAACGCGCCCACAATTTCCACAAGAGCAATGCTGAATATTCTTTTTGAAGAATTGGGACTACGCGCAAAAATGAATGGCATGGGCAAATTGATGATGCGAATTGGTGGACTCTTTATTCCTGAAGCTGCTGAATCAGTAGAGATGATGTATCAATTTGAGAATCCATTTGTTGTTGACAGTTCTAAGTTTGTCAAGGCGTTTGGCGATATTGCCACACCTCATCGTGAAGGAATTCGTAATACAATTGCTTGGTATCGTCAACATCTTCAGGCGCAAGACAGTTTAAAAACGGATCTTAGAATGTATGAACAGCCAAATCTTAGAACTAATTCACAAGCATAATTTAGGCATGTTTGCGGAGATTATTGAATCAGCAATCAGTCCCGCTATTCATGTCTCCAAAGTTGATTCTCAAGAAAGCGTAGTTGGTGTATCTCGCATTGGTGGATTACCTGATGTTCCTGCCGATTTTCAGTGGCCACAGTGGAATGATCAGCCCTTGAGCTTCTTAGCTCAGATTAACTGTCATGATTTACGAAATTTCGCTGCTGCCAAGAATTTCCCTGACTCTGGAATGCTTTACTTTTTCTACGATGCGATCGAGCAGCCTTGGGGTTTCGATCCAACTGATCGTGGCGGTTCAGCAATTATTTACCATCCTTCTACCGAAAAGCTGATCCCATCTTCATTGCCAGAAGGTGCAGAAATTGACAATGATTGGTTGTTCCCTTCTTATCCCATCGAGTTTCGTGAAGTTTTATCTCTACCTAGCTATGATTCTTTACCATTCGGGCAAATGGCTATTCCTGAAGATAGCGTGGATGATTATGTCAATCTCATTGAAGATGTAAAGGAATTGATGTTCGAGGAAGAACCAATACATCAAATGTTTGGTTATTCCTCAAATATACAGGGCGATATGCAATTAGAATGTCAACTTACTTTCCATGGTCTTTACTGTGGTGATGCGAGTGGATATAACGATGCGATCGCTAAAGATTTGGAGGTTGGTGCTTCTGATTGGTTGTTGCTGCTCCAGTTAGACTCTGACGACGATCTGGAGATGATGTGGGGAGATATGGGAATGCTTTATTTCTGGATTCGAGAATCCTCACTCCAATCAAAACGATTTGACGAAGTATGTACCATTCTTCAATGTTCTTGAACTAAAACTAATGACTATAATCGATCCTAACCAAATCCCAAGTCGCACAGGCAGTAACTATCCAGATCGCTTTAAGCCCGTAGTTGCAGGACGGGAAAAGAAGCGTTTAGGTGGTGCAGCGGGATTGAAAAACTTTGGTGTGAATTTAACCACACTTCCACCGAAATCGCGATCGGCTCTCCGTCATTGGCATACAAAACAAGACGAGTTCATCTATGTTCTTTCAGGTGTATTAACCCTGATTACCGATGAAGGAGAATCGATTTTGTCAACAGGACAGGCGGCAGGATTTCCTGCTGGCGAAGCAAATGGGCATTGTCTTTATAATCACACCGATCAAGTTGCGACTTATCTAGAAATCGGCGATCGCACTCCCAACGATCAAGGACATTATCCCGATGACGATCTCGTAGCAAAAGCAACCGAACAAGGTTGGCAGTTTACCCGTAAAGACGGAACTCCTTATTCTTAGCATCCATTAAAGAGAAAATTATGACTACAACTATTGACAAACAAGTAAAGCAAGCATCTTGGGCAAAAGCAATCGCTAAACCAGCTAATGAATTCCCTCTCACTCAACTCTCCACAATTTCTGGAACGATTCCTGAAAATCTCAAAGGCTCTCTTTATCGCAATGGACCTGGACGATTGGAGCGTGGAGGCGTGCAAGTTGGACATTGGTTTGATGGCGATGGCGCAATTTTGGCGGTGCATTTTGCGGAAGGTCAAGCTCGTGCTACCTATCGCTATGTCCAAACCGAAGGATATTTAGAAGAAGAACGTGCCAATAAATTGATTTACGGGAATTATGGCATGACCGCCACAGGTGCATGGTGGCAGCGTTTCGGCAAAGCTTCTAAAAACGTGGCAAATACTTCTGTGATGGCTCTCCCTGACAAACTGCTTACTTTATGGGAAGGTGGATTGCCACATGCTTTAGATTTAGAAACCCTAGAAACCCTAGGTTTAGAAAATCTTGAAGGTTTAGAGAATCGTTTGCCCTATTCAGCACACCCCAAGCGCGATCCAAAGACTGGCGAGATTTTCAACTTTGGAGTTTCCTATGGCAAAAATGCAACTTTAAATATTTATCGTAGCGATCGCACAGGTAAGCTGATCAAAAAGAGCCAGACTAATCTTCAAGGGCTATCGATGGTGCATGACTTTGTTCTGGCTGGAGATTATCTGATTTTCTGTGTACCACCACTGCGGATGAATGTATTTCCTGTATTGCTCAACCTACAAAGCTATAGTGAATCCTTGCAATGGAAGCCCCAAGAAGGAACCGAGATTTTAGTGTTTAATCGCCACAGTCTTGAATTGGTCAGCCGCAGCAATGCCGAACCTTGGTTTCAGTGGCATTTTGGAAATGGCTATAGCGATCGCGATGGTAATGTTGTATTCGATTTAGTCCGCTATCCAAATTTCGCGACCAATCAATATCTCAAAGAAATTGCATCTGGCAAAACTAAAACTATTGCCAAAGGAACTCTCTGGCAAATGCGCCTCAACCCAACCACAGGCGAATTTTTGGAATCTTCGCAATTATGCGATCGCGGTTCTGAATTTCCTACTGTTGCGCCTTCGCAAGTTGGACAAAACTCTCGCTATACCTATCTTTCGATGCATCGCTCTGATGCTGTCATCAATCAAGAAATATTTGGTGCGATCGTCCGTTATGACAACAAAACTCATACCCTCATTGAAGCCAATCTCGGCACAAATCGCTATCCGATGGAGCCAATTTTCGCACCTGATCGCACAAATCCTGATGCTGGCTATGTGATCACCGTTGTATTTGATGGCGATCGCGAATGTTCAGAAGTATGGGTGTTTGATTGCGATCGCTTAGATAGCGAACCAGTTTGTCGTTTAGCTTTGCCCAGCATTGTGCCAATGGGCTTTCATGGGACTTGGCGATAATCATCTTTACAATCAAGGGGCTTAAGCCCCTTGGTCGGGGTTGTTTATGGAAGATAAAATATTCAATATTTCATTTGCGCTAATGTCATCCCGATCCGACTTGGAATATATCGTCAACAAAAGTATGCTAACTGGCGACTCAACTTGATAAACCAAACGATAACCAGCACTTTTACCTTTTTGAATATTGCTATTTTTAACCCTAACTTTGATAACGATGTAGTCTTCCCCCAAACCAGCAATGCGATCGCCAACAAAATTCCCAGATTGAATTTGCTCAAGTACATCTTGAGTGTCAGAACGGATATTGCGATACCGCTTTGCTGTTAGTGTCATGAATTATTCGCGGTGATAGTGGTGGGGCAAAAGGTGTAAAACAAGGAGATGAGGAAAATTAAGGATCTCGATAAGTATGACTATAGCGGAACGAGAACAACAAATCCTGCGGGTAAAAAAGCAAGGTTTTCACAGAGAATTAGATGAAGGTCTAGCACACA
Source organism: Pseudanabaena sp. OTE_75_metabat_487_sub (assembly GCA_031378395.1). Classification (GTDB taxonomy): domain Bacteria; phylum Cyanobacteriota; class Cyanobacteriia; order Pseudanabaenales; family Pseudanabaenaceae; genus Pseudanabaena. Next base: position 995 of record JANNDZ010000532.1, on the reverse strand, counting down.
AATTAACTACAGAAGTAGTTGACACAGTAAAAAGGTATTAGAAAGTGCATTGGAAGAAGAGGTGAAAGCATTTTTAAAACCATTGACAGGACAAGAAAAACCGCATCGTTCAGGGTATTACCGTCGAGGATTGAATACGCAATATGGACGGATTCAAGATTTGGCGGTTCCAAAACTACGGCAACGAAATAGAGAACGAGAGTGGCAGATACTGCAAAGATACGAACGAAGTTTAGGAAATTTGCTGGATTGGATGTGTTGTCTATACGTGATGGGATTATCATCACGAGATTTACAAGAAGCGTTATATTTTATTTTAGGCAAAGTTTTATCGGTAAGCGCCGTGAACCAGATTACCCTCAAAGTCCAAAATCAATTAGAAGCAAGGCGGCAAAAGCCCTTAAGCCGAACACCAGAGATGATATTAGTGGATGGGGTTTGGGTTGATATTCAATATACGATCTTACGACAAATTCAAGGAAGACCAATCAGGACACATAAGGCAATGTCGGCGGGTCGAAGAACGTGTAGTGCTAGCGGTGATGGCGGTGTGGGAGGATGGCTGCCAAGAACAGATTCATTACGAAGTTGCCGAAGTTGAAAGTGAAGCGACATGGACAACAGTATTTCAAAATTTAATCGCCCGTGGACTCGACCCGAACAAACTGAAATTGGTCAGCAGTGATGGTGGATTGGGGTTACCTGCGGCAATGAAAAAATGTTTCCCAATCGCTCAACAACAGCGTTGTATCACTCACAAAGTTAGGGGGATTGAGCGTCATCTTAATTACTCAGATTTACCTCAATCTAATCCTATGGGGCAGACACTTACAGCCTCTGAGGCTAAACAACAACGCCGTTTCCAAATCATTTCTGATGCTTATGCAATTTACGATGCTGACCTTGAATCTGATGCTCAATTACGCTTGCAAGATTTTCAAGAAAAGTGGCTATTGCTTGAACCTGATGCGGTTCGTACTTTTATTAAGGATGTT
>JANNDZ010000516.1:0-3204 GCA_031378395.1 Pseudanabaena sp. OTE_75_metabat_487_sub | reverse complement strand
GAACCTTCTGTCCATTGATAATAGAGATTTTTACTGCGGATTTGGGTTTTTGTTTCGGAAGTTTGTTGAGCAAGAGGATTATTTGCCCAAGGAATGCGATGATCCCATGTGGCAAGCCCACCTGCGCGATCGCTTTCTAGTAGTCTCTCTAAAATCTGTAGATCAGAATGCTCAGTCACCCGTTCTGGAAAGCGACAAAAACTTCTGGTAAGGTCAGTTTGAGATGCTTTCAGGAGATTCATGATATTGCCTTGAGCATAGCCGATCGCCGTTTGCCGATCGCGTAAAGTCTCAAGCAAGCTATGCAATTCGCGCTGCAAAGTATCAACAGTGCCATAGTAAGCCAAGAGGCGATTGGTAAGTGGTTGCAAAATGTGACGAATCTGGGCTTCGCGAATGTAGTCTTCGGCGCGATGTTGGACGAGAGCATAACTCATCAAGAATTCGGGACTACGCTCAATCGCTGCATTGTAAGCCATATCGACCAAGCGATCGGTCATATATTCCATAACTACAGGCTGCTGCGTGAAGCTGTTAGCGTTCTTCTCGATCAGCGATCGCCAGCGCAAAGAAATTACCGATTCCAAAATTTGTGATTTAGAAATCATTGGCACAATGTCTTGACGCAAATTGTCGGTAGTGATCGGTTCACGCTCGATCGCTAGCCAATACATCACCTGCTGCTCACGTTCGGAAAGACGACCATACTGCTGATCAAGGAGATAACGAATATCACCAAACACATTTGCCTCTTGATCGAGAAATCCTTGAATGTCACCATCGAACATGCTGTTGATCGAACGCGATACTACTGTCAGCGCGAGGGGATTACCACAATAGAAATCGATCAATTTCCGAGTTGCCGAAGCGCTCGCCAATTCTGGTTGAAACATTTGTCGCGCTTCTTCTTTTAAACCAGCTAATTGCAAAGAACGCACCATGAGATCGCTGCTATCAGGAGGCAATACATCATGGGGTTTTTCGCGGCTAGTCAGAATCAAGCAACTTTGATGACGCACTTCCCCAACTTGACGGAACAGCTCACCATAGCCTTCATAGCCTTCGCTATATTGCCCCGTAATTTCGCCACTGCGGAGAATTGACTCGACATTGTCCAGCACTATCAGGCAGCGTGATTGCTTCAGTACAGGAATAAATAGTCCCAAAAGGCTGTTTAGATCTTGAGGCAAAGTAGCGATCGCTTGATTTGTCAAAAAGCTGACCAATTCTGTAAGCATCGTTTCTACAGTTGGCGCATTGCGAAGCGATTTCCAAGCGATCAGCGTAAATTCGGATTGCACTTGTTCAGCTAGCTTAGTAGCAAATGCAGTTTTACCGATACCACCCATCCCGAATACGCCTAGAAGACGGCAGCGATCGTTAGTCACCCAATTTTTGCCCGTAGCAAGTTCTTGGGTACGGCCATAAAAAATTGATGTATCGATCGCATTGCCCCAATCACAGCGTTTAGCATTCACATCAATAGCGCTCGGTTCAGCATTGTGAGGATTGACGAGACTCAGAGGATTGTGAGGACTGTGTGCGATCGGTTCCAGTTGAGTTTCTTGAGCTTGAAAATTTTTGGATTGAGTCCGCAACACGACTTGTAGATTATGCTTTGTAACCCTCTCGGCAAATGCATCTGACAAGATTTTCCACAGACGATAACCAACATCACGAATATATGAGGAGTCATAGCCGCAAGCCTCGGCAATCTCAGAATAAGTCTTGCCATCCCATGTTTGGCGAAATACTTGCTCCTGAATATTACTTAAGCGCTTGTTTTGTAAGGCTGCATCAACAATTGCGATCGCGTCTTCAATAGTCATCGTGGTCATGCTCGTAATTCCTCTCAATTAATGTCTCAGTGAATGTCTCGGTATCGGATTAGTAATGGCGAAAGCAGGACTGAATTTTAGGATTCAAATTTCAGAACTCAAACAAATAATCTGAATAAAGTATCACTTGCTTGAAATTGTCTTAATGCCTGACGTTATCTAGTAATTAAATTAGTCATGTATAAGTGACGACTAATTACAGCAATTACAGATGGATTAATAAACATATTCTTGTTTTTTCACGCTAGATAAATAACATATATTTTTGCATTTGCAATAGATTTTTCCAACTTTTTGTCAGATCCTGATTTAGTCCGACATTTGTCTAGATATGTATCAATTTTTTCTTGTCTTTTCTGATACATCTACATAAACAAGGCTTTGTAGATGTCAGGCAAGCAGCAAGTGAAACTAATCCAACCATAAATTATTGTTTTTGCAAACAAAATATTTAATTATCTTGTTTTGACTTTTCTGCAAAATACTAGCGACTTGAGTGGGAATTTTTAAATGAGAAATATTTTTAAATTAATGCGATTACAATTTATAAATTAGTCAATAAATAGTGAACTATTTTTACTTTCTATAAATGCAAAATTTTGATTGTATTTTCAATCAGTATTTTTTTGATTTTATTCATGTATTTACTGACAAAAAATACTATTTTTTCTGGTATGCAAATTGAGATTTGGATTGTATGCTAATTGCGAACAAAGGTTATCTAGTCGGCTTATTCACCTTCAAGCCCTTTGTGTCACCCGTCAAACTCACTTACCCTCACATAAACAAATATTTAACTCTTGTATCACTGGTAAGTACATATAGCAATAGGAAATTATTGTTTTCCGACAAAAAACGACTTTTCCTCATATAACCTCATAAGTAGAGGCATTGAAACATGAGCGCCCCCCATCATTTGCCCCAACGTCACCTTAATTTAATACCGAGCCATCCTCGCCAAACATCACAATTTGGCGTTCGACCCAGTATTCGTCTCCTTGATAAGCACGAGCGTCTTGTGATCTGTGAACCGGCAGATGTCATCAATGTGTCCGTGCGTGTCATCTCCCACGGGGCCGCTCAACAGCCACATGACATTCTTCACGCCAAGATATTTTTTGAACTGCTCGTCGTACTGAGCCTTGGTCATGCCGGGATTGCGGACTTGCACCGTCGGATGTTGATAACATTCCTCCGTGGTGAGCAACGAACCGCGCCCGTTCACTTCGATGCCGCCGCCTTCGATGACAAATTTCTTTCCGTTGAACTGTGCGTCGAAGAGTGGTCGTTTCAAAACCTTCGCAGCCGTCTCAGGAACTTTCGTGTCGAGCTGCCAGTTTTTGTACTTGGCCCACGCGTTGAAATG
>JANNDZ010000459.1:0-3645 GCA_031378395.1 Pseudanabaena sp. OTE_75_metabat_487_sub | reverse complement strand
GTTCGAGCTTGGTTTCCTGATGATGTGCTAAGTGTGATCTATCAAGTCGCGCCTTCCGATCCGCGCAAGAGTATAGTCGAAACGCTAATTGGTACAATACCAAAAGTTTTTGAGCAGGATTTAGGAAAAGTCAGCTTGCCTTTTTGTCGAGCGATCGTTTTCCCCTCGCCTGTTCCTGTAAATACACTATCAACCTGTAATCTAAATATATAGAATCAGCGCGAGGCGCTGGTTCTATGATGTTATACATTATCAACCTGTAATCTAAATTTAAATATAAAGATATAGCGCTTTGCGCTGTCTCTATGATCTTAAAAATCCCATGCAAAAACGAGTTCTATCTGGCGTACAACCGACTGGCAACCTGCACATTGGCAATTATTTGGGGGCAATTCGCAACTGGGTAGAGACTCAGGCTGATTACGAAAATTTCTTTTGTGTGGTCGATCTCCATGCGATCACGGTTCCCCATGATCCGAAGACTCTAGCTAGCAACACCCGCGACATTGCCGCCCTATATATCGCCTGTGGCATTGATCCCAGTATTTCTACGATTTTTGTGCAGTCCCATGTTTCAGCACATGCCGAGCTAACTTGGCTGCTCAATTGCATCACCCCGCTGAACTGGTTGGAGCGAATGATCCAATTTAAAGAGAAGGCAATCAAGCAAGGCGAAAATGTGGGCGTGGGGCTGCTGGACTATCCTGTGCTGATGGCGGCGGATATTTTGCTATATCAAGCGGATCTAGTGCCTGTTGGTGAGGATCAGAAGCAACATTTGGAACTAACACGAGATGTGGCAGGAAGATTTAACGATCAATTTGCGCCAGTTTTGAAAGTGCCTGAGCCATTAATTCGTAAAGAAGGGGCGCGGGTGATGAGCCTCACCGATGGCACAAAAAAAATGTCTAAGTCCGATCCTTCTGAAATGAGTCGTATTCATGTGCTAGATAAGCCTGATGAGATTTCTAAAAAAATCAAGAAATGTAAAACCGATGCGGTGCGAGAGTTAGCATTTGATGATAGCGATCGCCCTGAAGCAAATAATCTACTCGGCTTATACGCGATTTTTGCGAATAAAACTAAGGATCAAGTACAAGCCGAAGCTGCCACATGGCGCGGTTGGGGTGATTTTAAGACTGTGTTGACTGATGCTGCGATCGCGCATCTTGAGCCGATTCAAACTAAGTATGATGAAGTGGTAAAAGAGTCAGGCTATCTTGATCGCGTATTAAAAGAAGGTCGTGAAAAAGCTGCCGAAACTGCTTTTAAAACCCTCAATGCTGTTAAAAATGCAATGGGTTATTTACCACCTTTATAAATTATTTTAAATAGCTCTTTAAGGTTTTATTAAGTTGAAACTTTAGAAAGTTATTTAGGAACATTAATTAGAAATCATGGATTCTAAACTTCTACAATACATGTCTAAATATAAAAGACAACTTGCAAAACTAATTGGTTTAGGCAAGGAACTTTCATCTGAATACTTGATATCAGAACGGAATGCTAATTACGCAGCAGAAGACTATCAAGGAATAGATTATGACACTTATTTTGAACCTCCGAGTTATAGTGATTTAGCGTTAAAATCACTAAAATGGAGAACGCAATGTAGAAGTTTATTACATCTATTACCAATTCAGAATACTGTTTACAAAGAGTTATTAGACCTACTAGCAGAAAATTCAAAAAACAAACGTTTTTCAGGAATTCAATTGCAAGAAATAACTATTAAATTAGATGCATTGCTAGAAGATTATCAAGATGGATTACTTGATAGTATGATTCTCACTATAGAAGGAGAATCATCTTTGAATTATGTAGAGCAAGCTAAGGAATTCTTTGATCAAGAATACTATGGTGCAGCAGGACTAATTGCTGTATCAGCTTTAGAAGGATTTCTTAAAAGTATCTCCAAATCAATACTTGAAGAAAGCATTAATGATGGCATAAAAGATGTTTCTAATGTGGAAGAAAAAGAGGATAAAACTGTATTAACTAAATTAGCGAACCATCTTAAATGTCAAAACTATATCGATAAAAAAACTGCTAGTAAAATTCGTGAATGGGCTAAACTAAGAAATAAATTAGCTCATGGCGATCTCAATATTTCCAAAGATTTAGTGAGAGAGGTGATCATAGAAATAGATGATTTTATTTCATCACGAATGTCTCGTATCTGAAGTTTGCAGTGAATTTCAATTCAACTAAGTATAACTACAAGTGTTTTTATAATGAATCAGAAATTATTAGGAATCTTACAACAACTCAATTTATACATGCAAGAAATTTATGCAGAAAGATTGTATAGCTTGATTTTATTTGGTTCGCAAGCTAGAGGTGATGCTGATTTAGACTCTGATATTGATGTTTTAGTTGTGCTAAAAGATGACGTTGACTCATGGGCAGAAATCAAACGCACAGGAGAGTTTGTTGCTCAATTATGTTTAGAAAATAGTATTCTTATCAGCAATATATTTGTCTCTGCCCAACAGTTCACCGAACAAAGCACAGCCCTTTTGCGAAATATAAAGCGTGAGGGCATAGCTATATGAGAACTGAGCAGCAACAGTTAATTACTAAAGCTAAAAATAGCATCAAAGCTGCTCAATTATTGGCTGATGAAGGTCTATATGATTTCTCAGTATCTCGTGCTTATTACGCGATGTTTTATATCGCAGAAGCATTTTTAATTAGTGAGGGTTTATCTTTTTCTAAACATTCAGCAGTGATTGGTAAATTTGGAGAATACTTTGCCAGAACAAACCGAGTTTCTCCTCAGTTTCATCGCTATTTAATTGAAGCAGAACAATCACGAATCAGATCGGATTATGATGCTAGTTTCAACACCAGCAAACTTGAAGCAACCGAACAAATAGAAAGAGCAAATTTATTTCTGGATTTAGCAAATCAGTACTTACCTACGCTTTAGATAAGCGCGATAAACGGGTAAACCTTGGGAAATTACTGAACTTTCTCGCTCGGTGGGAATATGTTCAGGGAAAATCGAATCATCGGCAAAATTTCCAGCCCCAGCCAGATTAATAAAATTTTCGTTTGCATCAAAATGTTGGCGCATATCTTCGGCTACTTCCAAAACATCTGACTGCAAGAATACATCGGCATTAGGTACAAGTAACTCAGCTAAAGTTGTCACTAATTCAGGTTGAACAGCGCGGCGTTTTTGTTGGCGACGTTTAAACCAAGGATCGGGAAATTGGACTGTGACTTCGTGCAATGATCCTTTAGTTAATAGCCCTGCTAGCGACACATTAGCATTGCAAAAAATGTAATGCAGATTTTTTAAATCCAGTTCATCGCGCACTTCATTACAGCGATCGACTAGTGGCTCCCGAATTTCTAAACCCAAAAAATTCCAATCGGGCTTGAGTTGCGCCATTTGCAAAATGTAGCGTCCCCTTGCCGAGCCAATATCCAGACTTAACGGCTTTGACCAATCGGCATAAACTTCTGTCCAAACTGGTGGTGCGATCGCAACGCTGTATTTTTTGGCTAATGGGTTAACGTGTTCACGTACACGCGCCCGCCGCGACACATTTTCATTGCTAATGTTGACAATGATTTCGGTTGCGGATGGATTGGGTTGGGGCGTTGAGGAGTTTTGCATAGTATTTAAGAATACCT
>JANNDZ010000440.1:0-4221 GCA_031378395.1 Pseudanabaena sp. OTE_75_metabat_487_sub | reverse complement strand
TGATTCGCCAGCAAAGCTGGCGAATCATCTTCTTTGGGTTTTGATTTTTCCAAGGTACTTAGGACTAACTAGCAGTTACTGAACTGATTGCCATCGCATCAGAGATATAACAAACTCCACCAAACTTTTTGGTAACTGGCTTGAGTTTCTCGACCAGCAATTTGGTTTTGTCTTCCAAAAAGAAAGCAATCACATAGTCATTTTCCAACATACTCATATCTAGATCGCCCGAATTTGTACCACTAACTCCCTTACCGACGACATTCCGAATCACGGTGTAGTTTAAAACCCCAACTTTTTCTAAAACCGTGATAATTTTGTGCGACTCAACAGAATCAGATACAATTTCAATTCTTTTAACAGCTTGCATAATTTTATTTCTAATAAATTTCTACTAAAATTCTTACTAAATTTTTTTTGCCGACAATCAACAATATTGGCGGCGCAACGCACCGCCAATATTGCTTAAGTTGTTGCCCAAAACATATTAATTACGTACATGTACAAAGGAATCCCGACAATGATATTGAAGGGAAAGGTGACTGCTAGAGCTGTTGAAACATAGAGGCTAGGATTTGCTTCTGGCACTGTGAGACGCATCGCAGCAGGCACAGCAATATACGAGGCACTAGCACATAAGACTGCAAACAACAGCGCATCTCCCTGCGACATAGAAATTAACTTAGCGATCGCAATGCCAACAGCCGAATTCAAGATCGGCATCAAAATCGCAAAAGCAATTAAGAAAAAACCTGTTTTTTGCAAATCCTTAATGCGTTTCGCCGCGACTAAACCCATATCCATCAGGAAAAATGTCAACACACCGTAAAACATGTCTTGGGTAAAAGGTGACAACACATGCCAACCTCTTTCGCCAGTCAAGCAACCAATCAGTAAACTGCCGACGAGCAGAAATACAGAGCTATTGAGAAAAGCTTCACGAAGTACCTCTGACCATGCAAATTCTGTAGTTTCGCCTTTTTTAGCTTTTTCTTCCGCTGTAAATAGGCTCACGAGGATCAGTCCCACAATGATTGCGGGAGATTCCATCAGCGCTAAAGCTGCCACCATATAGCCATCAAAAGCAATCCCCAACTGACCCAGAAATGAACTTGCCGTAATAAAGGTAACAGCACTGATCGAACCATAGGTTGCGGCGATCGCGGCGGCGTTGTATGAGTCAAGCTTGATTTTGAGAATAAAGAATGAGTACACAGGAACAACACAAGCCATCAGAATTGCGGCAATCATTGTCAGAATTACTGCTTGACTAATGCCACTTTTAACTAGCTCAACACCACCCTTAAACCCGATCGCCAATAGGAGATATAGCGAGAATAATTTCGGAATTGGCGGCGGGATTTCTAAATCTGATTTAATCAACACCGCTAACATGCCCAGAAAAAAGAACAGGATTGGCGGGTTGAGAACATTAGAAACAATTAGGTCTAAATCCATTTGGACAGATCCATTAAAAATAAAAGGATTTTTTTAAAAACAACTCATACATCATGATTCAGTCTACAGAATTGTAAGTCGATCACCATCGGAAATACGTTATGAGAAACACAGCCTTAAATCCAAAAGACTAAAGGCGGCGCTTTGCGCCGCCTTTAGTCTTTTGGGTTTGATATCATAAAGCTAAATATTTGTTTTTGGGAGAATATTTAATAATGACAGCGATCGCACCTCCCCATATCAAACAACAGGAAACCTCAGCAGATTCACGATCCCAGCAACTCATCACCGATCAGTGGATTAGTGCAACATGGGACGAGTTTGTGCAGGTTCTCAAAAATCCTCTATATGCAGAATCGCAATGCTATTACGACAAAAATCAAATTAAGCAAATGAGGATTGAAACTATGCCTGTTGGATCTGAACACGCACTAGATAACGGCATTATTTATGCTGTGATTTTTTTGTACTGTACCTTAAAAAATATTCCCCACAAAGGTTTGCTTAATGCTAGTTATGTCAAAACAGGATTTCAAGGATGTCAGCCAGATATTTCGTACTATGTTGGTGAAGTCTCAGCCCGTGCACCTCGCAGTAGTTCCATCGTCAGTCTCGACGAATCACCTGTACCAAATTTGGTGATTGAAATATCTAGTTCTACGATTAATGATGATTTAGGCAAGAAGCGATTGCTTTACGAGCAGTTAGGCACTAGTGAATATTGGGTAGTTGATGTCCAAGAGGTGAAAATTATTGCTTTAGAAATGCTAGAAAATGGTGGCAGTCGGCAGATCACGGCATCTAACTTATTAGGAGGATTAGCGATCGCTGATCTCGAAGCTGCACTAAAACTCAGCCGTGAAAAATCTCAATCTGAAGTTGGGGCATGGCTCTTGCAGAAATATAGCCATAACTAATAAGAGTTCGTCCTTTCGGGACGAACTCTTATTGATATTCAAAAGTTTAGATAGGTATTTTAAATCAGACGCTATACTATGTTTAGACATCAAGCTGCCTAATATTTTCTGATCAGTTGCTTAGCTACTTTTTCAGCAAATATATAGCGAACTCTACAAACATTCATAGTTGGAAAAATGAGCGAACCAACTCCCTACGAAAAATTAGGAGTCAACGACGAAGCCTCCTTTGAAGAAGTGCGCGATGCGCGCGATCGCCTATTGCGCGAAAATGAGGGGGATGAGTCTCAACAAGAAATTATCGAGGTTGCTTACGATGCCATCCTCATGGATCGTCTACGCGCCCGAAAAGAAGGCAAGATCGCTGTACCCGATCGCATTCGATATCCTGAACGTCTATCTGCGGCGATCCCCGCTGCTCTCCAGAATAATGCACAGCGTCGCGCCCCATCTTGGCTGTCGAGATTATGGGACAGCCCTAGCCAAAAAGATATTTATATTTCGCTGGGAATATTTGCAGGGCTAGGAGCAGCTAGCTTTGTTATACCCACTGCCACCACTACATGGCTATCCTTTGGTTTGATTGCCAGTCTTATTTTGCTGACCCGCAAAGAAAATCGCTTTGGGCGAGCCTTGCTGATCTCCCTGTCAGGAATTACTGTCGGTGTATTATTAGCAACTTTAACTAGTCAAGTTTTAGTAATATCTCGCTTGGTAGGAAATGGATTTTTCCCTAGCCCAATCCAGACAGTAATTATTTTGTTGGTGATGTGGCTTCATGCTTGTTTCTTGCGTTAGAAATTGCTATGCAAAAAACGCAGCAGATTGGGCGGGCTTTGTCCGCCCAATCTGCTGCGTTTTTTAGTTAGAGGGATAAAGTCAATATGATACGAGGTAATGCAATTTTTGGGATCGCTCAACTTAATCCCGTAATTGGTGACTTGCTTGGTAACTGCGATCGCATCCTCGATGCTGTGCAGAAATTAGCAGCGCAAGGGGTGCAGCTTGTGCTGACACCTGAGCTGTCAATTTGTGGCTACCCACCGCGTGACCTGTTGATGAATCATCAATTTGTGCGCGATATGGAAACTGCGATCGCTGAGCTTGCCAGTAAACTTCCACCCGATGTTGCAGTGCTAGTGGGAACAGTATCGATAAATCCCCATGCTAACCAAGCAGGAGGAAAACCTCTATTTAATAGCGCTGCATTATTACAAGGTGGCAGGGTTCGGCAAGTTTTTCATAAGCGATTGTTGCCAACCTATGACGTGTTTGATGAAGATCGTTATTTTGCGGTAGGAAATGGGAGCCATGTTTTCACACTTAATCTGAAGGAGGGTTCATCTCTAAAGATAGGTGTAACCATTTGCGAAGATATTTGGAATGACGAGACATTTTGGGGGAAGCGTAGTTATGCAGATGATCCTGTTGCTGAACTAGCTGAGAACAATGAATTAGATTTACTGCTCAATTTATCAGCTTCACCCTATGCGGTTGGTAAGCAGAAGTTACGCGAGGCGATGTTGAGTCATAGTGCGATTATGCACAACTTACCATTGCTTTATGCCAATCAGGTCGGGGCAAATGATGATCTGATTTTTGATGGGCGGAGTATGGCATTTGATCGCCATGGCAAAATAATTGCCCGTGGCAAGAGCTTTGAAGAGGATTTGCTGGTAATTAATCTAGATGGGGGCATAAGTCTTGATGCATCCAGATATGAAAGTGATGACGCAGAAATTTTTGCGGCTCTGGTGCTGGGTGTGCGTGACTACGTCCAGAAATGTCGATTTCGTCAGGTGGTGATTGGCTTGAGTGGTGGCATCGACTCGGCTCTGGTGGCGGC
>JANNDZ010000429.1:0-1556 GCA_031378395.1 Pseudanabaena sp. OTE_75_metabat_487_sub | reverse complement strand
CGGAGATCGCCGCTGAGGTGACCAAAATATTTTGCAGGCGCGTTCCCATGGTGCGGATTGCCCCACGTCCAGACTGCTCAAAAAACCACTTAGATACGCGATCGGCATGGACTTGCTCAAAGGTGCGTCTGAGCTTCCATGCTGGCCCGTAGTAATCAGGTAAGGTGCGATAACGCTCTAAAAGCTGATCGACTCGTTGTTTATACTCAGCAAAGGTTTGCTCAGATAGGCGTAATGGCTCAGCTTCTTTCGATGGTTGTTTTTCTATCGGTGCTACAGTTTGGGCTACAGGCTGAGCAGAGGTCGCTACAAGATTTAGTTTTTCAGCACTAGCCACTAAGTCCTGTAAGCTGCCAACAAGATAATCTTTAAAACCTTGAACACGGATCGCAATGTCTTGAGATGTACCTGCATAGGTGCTAGTCATTTCTTTGTCAAGGCGCTCTTTTCGCTTTTCAAGAACAGCGATCGCTGCTTGTAGTTCTTGCTTTTGATATTCGAGCCGAGCGACATCAGCTTGACCTAACCGAATAATTCCGGCTTGTAAATCGTCTAACTGGTCTTGTAGAATTTTAGACTTAGTGTTCTTAAGAAGCTCTAACTCTCCCCTAAGCTCAGATTCTTCTTGCTTAAGTTGATTAATGGTTGTTAATATTTCTGAGCTTTTGAGACTATCTTGTAGCTGTGACTCTAGTTCAGGCTCTGCAATAGTTTCTGGAATAAATACCTCAATTTCTATGTTTTTAGATTCGATGACATCACCATTATTCTCCGCCGATACCTCGACACGATTGTCAAACAGAGATTGATCGATCTGGATATTTTCATCTATTGACTCACCAGCAGCTTCAACGATCTCCTTGTCTGATTCACTTTCTAATATCGCGATCGCTTCAGGGGTTTCTCCTTGGTGAGATTGATCTAAATTTTCTTTTAAATTTTCTTCTACAGGCAATTGATCGGACTCCATAAAGTTCTCATCGCATCGGGCTTACCTATTTTATACCAATTTCTAATGAAGAATTTGGTCAGACTACATAGGTAAGGATAGGCGGCGCTTCGGATCGCCGATCCTTACCTATTACTATGAAGAATTTTACTCAGTAGGTAGGCGCAATTAAATATAAAAACCAGATTTACCAGCAATTCTCATTGTGAAACCGATTTTGGTGCTTCCAGCGCCTTTAGCACTGGAAACACCAAAATCGTTTTTTTTGCAAGCCCACCTAAAGCGGGCTTGCAAAAAAAACGATTTTTATAATGATAATTTCTACAGATTTACAACTTACGACTCCCAGATACTCCCTTCCCATTATCAGAATAGACATTAAGGGAACTCCAAGGAAAAAATGATCCATATAAAACCCAAAAATGTTGTGGCGGGCTACGCTCGCCGCAACATTTTTGGGATCAATTATTTCGTGTAAGTCCCTAAAACCCAAGAACTAGCGTTGCGCCGCAACGTCGAATCATTAACTGGGAAGGGAGTAGCAGACTAAATAGGTTGTAAATCTGGGTTTTAATTATGCCAAGGTACTTAGCTAACTTTTTGAAGC
>JANNDZ010000394.1:0-4898 GCA_031378395.1 Pseudanabaena sp. OTE_75_metabat_487_sub | reverse complement strand
CGAAGTACTTATAAATAAGTTATGGTATTAGCGTTTATTTTGCATCACCCCTCAGCATCATTGCCACAAAATTTTCCCGACCAAACCCCCAAGAATAACGGTAGCGCTGAGCGCTACCGTTATTCTTTGGGGTTTGGTCGTGAAAATTTTGTGGCAATGATGCTGAGGGGTGATGCAAAATAAACGCTAATACCATAACTTATTTATAAGTACTTCGGCATAGTTCAAAAAATAAAGCCAATATCTTTACTGCCCGCTACGCGGGCAGTAAAGATATTGGGAATTGTGCCTAGTTGCTTGTAAATTTAATTTCTCATACTGTCAGCTTTGGTCAGGCTTAATCTCGATGCAAACTACTGTTTCCCCAAAACAAGAAAATAATAAGCTCAAAAGTCTTTGGAAAAATCCTTGGTTAGTCGTAGTTTTACTCGTTGTTTTGCTAGGTGGAGGATTTATTGTCTTTCGGGCTCTAGCTGGCAAGGATCAAAGCTCAACTCTAGTCAATGATAAAACTGAACAAGTTGAGTCCAAGTCTTTAGCGATCAAAATTAAATCTAGCGGCTCCGTTGTCCCGATTGAAACCGTGAATCTCAGCCCGAAGCAAGCTGGAAAATTAATTGAGCTATTAGTTGAGCAAGGGGCAAAAGTAAATCGAGGACAGGTGATTGCCAGAATGGACAACGCCAATTTGATTCCGCAACTTTATCAAGCCCAAGCTAGTGCCGCCGCCAGTGAGGCTAATTTAGCCAAATTACGCAATGGTAATCGTCTTGAAGATATTGCGGCGGCTCAGGCCAGGGTGGAGTCAGCTCGTGGTCGTTTAGATGCGGCCCGATCGCGTTTAGCCTTAACCAATATGAAAACGTCTCGCTTTCGCGGTTTACAAACTGAGGGCGCAATTTCTAGCGATCGCTTTGATGAAGTTGTAACCGACGATCGCAGCGCTCAGGCTGACTTGCAAACTGCTCAAGCTAATCTGGTTGAAGCTACTCGCATATTAGAAGAATCACGTAATGGAAGTCGTGTTGAGGATATTGCTCAAGCTGAAGCGCAACTTGCTCAAGCGATCGCTGGTATCAGAATCATCGAAGTCCAGATCGAAGATACGATTATTCGCGCTCCGTTTGCAGGGATTATCACCCAAAAATATGCCAATGCAGGAGCCTTTGTAACGCCGACGACGACAGCTTCGGCAAGTAATTCTTCATCATCGACTTCAATTGTGGCGATCGCTAATGGCTTAGAAATCATTGCTAAAGTCCCAGAAGTGGATATTTCGCAAATTAAAATCGGTCAAGAGGTAGAAATTGTTGCCGATGCTTTTCCGTCTGAGGTTTTTAAGGGCAAAGTGCGTTTGATTGCACCTGAGGCGATTATTGAGCAGAATGTCACGTCATTTCAAGTACGGGTAACTTTAGAAACTGGCAAAGATAAGTTGCAATCGGGAATGAATACGGATTTGCGCTTTATTGGCAAACAAATTGATAGTGCGCTGGTTGTGCCGACGGTGGCGATCGTTACGCAAGAAGGTAAAACTGGTTTATTAATTGCTGATGAAAAGGGACAGCCCAAATTCCAACCTGTGACGATTGGTACAACTGTAGACAATCAGACTCAAATTTTAAGCGGTGCAAAAGTAGGCGATCGCGTATTTGTGAAACTACCAGAGAAAAAGCCATAAAAAAAGGAGTCTCGAAGAGACTCCCTTTTTTATGGCTTTGGCTAATGCTTTGGTTTAGGAGATTCTACAGTGATTTCCAGATCGCTTTCGGCTGTGCCTTTAGTAATGTTGGGGATGCCTGCTGCTTCATTGCGACCATATGTGAGGATTATTGTGAAAATTTGTGATGCTTAAGTCATTTGGCTGATACTATTACTAATATAATCAGATGTACGACATTTGCAACGTTGCAACCATTATTAGTTTCTTGAGAAATCTAATGCTTGTGTACAGCAAGTAGGTAAATGTAAGTATCAATATAACGCTCTTCTCACTTTTGAGTGATATAGAGGATGTTTTTTGTTTTAGTGCAGAATTGAGATTGAGAATAAGGTGAGGAACTTGAGAGGAAAATAATGAAAGGTGATCCTGCTGTATTAAAAAAAGTATCTGTCAGTCTACCTTTTGGTATTGGATCGGCTGAATGGGAATCTGATGACACAGAGCGAAGAGCGGCTTGGTCGCTTTATGTGGAATTGGTTACTCGTATTGCGGTGCAGTCCTTGGAGCTAGATGAAGGACTACTAAGTGAGGCTTTGACTTCTCTACATAGTTTGTTTGGGACAACTCGCCAAGTGCTTAAGGAATCGGGTCCAGATGTTGGGGCTTCGCATAATTCGGTAGGTGGTATTGTGATCGCTGTTTTGAATCAAGGGCTACGTCCTTTTTTGGCTAAGTGGCATCCTCGATTACAAGCTTGGGAAGTTCAACGTCCTAAGGAGCGAAGTCCAAAGGATCATGAACTTCAATGGGTAGAAGAGCTTGAGTTGCGAATTGCTTTAGCCGATCTTAGGAAGGATTTAGAGCAGTATTCTCTAGCTTTGGCGGAGATTGCTGGAGTGGGTAAGTAGGAAAAGGAGGAAATGATAAATGACTGAACAAAATCAGTTTGATGTTTTCTTAGCTCATAATAGTGCGGACAAACCTCAAGTCAGAATTATTGCTAACAAACTTAAGGAACTTGGCTTAAAAACTTGGATAGATGAGGAACGGATTGCGGCAGGTGAGTTATTTCAGGTTGTAATTCAAAGGGCATTTCCCCAGATTAAATCGGCAGCAATTTTTATTGGTTTAACAGGCTTAGGGAAATGGCAGTTAGTAGAATTACAAGCACTGATTAGCCAATTTGTTGACAGAGGAATTCCAGTTATCCCTGTGTTATTGCCAAGGGTTGATAAAATTCCTGACGAGCTATTTTTCCTCAAGCAATTTAATTGGGTAAGCTTTGATGATGTTGAGGATGATTATGCTTTGTTTAAGCTGCAATGTGGAATTAATGGATGTACAATTAGTGAATATCTGCAAAATTTGCAAAATAAATTAGCAGATTTCACGTTGCAGAAAGATATTCTAGAGCAGGAGATCAAAAAAATTACAAAGAGACTCAATTCTATAGAAAATCACGTCAAACCCAATTTGCGCACCCTTCTAACTTGGCTTTCTCAAAAAGAAGACTTCAAAAAATGTGGAGATGCAGCACTCAAGAACTTTCCATCTCTAGAAAAAGAAGTTATAAAAAGCAAGAATAAGTTGGATAGATTTCATAGAGAGATTAATTACTATTTAGAATTTCTTTGTGCATCTATGGAGACAGATAGCATGATTTTCCTAGATGAACCTCCATTAGAACCTAGTCTAGCAAATCCTAAAATGTATAAGTTTTCTTGCTTTGATGTTTACAAAGAGACTTTCGAGATTATTAAAAATAGAGTCCCAAGCCATATCGAAGTTTCAGTAAATACAAAATTCAAGGAACATATTGATTACATGATCACAAGATTCAAATTTATTAGTTGTAATTATTAAACTTTAAGACTTGATTCTGACTATCTTTACGAATTACCGAGCTAGCTGTTTATCAATTTCTTTAATTCTATCGACAATCACTGTAACCGCATTAATATCTTGGGCTAATTCTATAAGCTTTTCTTGTAATCTAACTCTTTCAAGCATTAATTGTTTACGCTCTTCGGGTGTCATAATAAATCCATCAAAGTTAATTAATTTTTTGCCTATAATCTAAATAGCAAATACTCAGGTGATTTAAATCAGCTAAATTACTTAGCTTTAGGTGAAAAAGCATATTAGGCTGTCTAGATAATTAAGATATTTTTTTACAAAAGATAGCAAGTTGAAATTTGCATGTTTTAAAGAATTAGAGAGAGGAGAAGCCGATAGATGGTGAGACAAAATCAGTTTGATGTTTTCTTGGCTCACAATAGTGCGGATAAACCTCAAATCAGAGTTATTGATAATAAGCTAAAAAAGCGCGGAATTAGCACTTGGTTAGATGAAGAGCAGATTCTAGCAGGTGAGTTATTTCAGGTTGCAATTCAGAGGTCATTTTCCCAGATTAAATCGGCAGCAATTTTTATTGGTTTAACAGGCTTAGGGAAATGGCAGGCATTGGAATTACAAACGCTGATTAGCCAGTTTATCGATCAAGGAATTCCAGTTATTCCTGTTCTATTGCCTAAAGTGGATAAAATCCCCGATGATTTACCTTTCCTTAAACAATTTAACTGGGTAAGTTTTGAGAATATTGATGATAATTTAGCTCTTAAAAAGCTTGAGATAGGGATTAGGGGAAAGCCCAATATTGAATCTTCTAGAGTGATTAATGCTGCAAATCCTTTTCAGCCGCTTAATGGCAGAATTGAGCAGTCTGAGCAGTTTTTTAATCGAGAGAAGGAGTTACGGGATATTTTTGAGATTTTGAATGCTGGGAGTGGGGTGGAGTTATTGGGCGATCGTCAAATTGGTAAGTCTTCGGTGTTGCAACAGATCAAACATCATGCGAATTCGGAGCTTGCTGTTAAAAGAGAAACGATTTATCTTAATTTGCAGCAAGTGCATACTGAAGCGGAGTTTTATGAGTCTTTTTGTGAGGAGTTAGATATTGCAAACTGTGCTGGTATTAACTTAAATCGTGCCATGAGATCAAAGCGAGTTTTGTTGCTGTTGGATGAGACAGAAAATCTGCAAGGTAATGGATTTACAAGGGAAATACGCGATCGCTTACGTGCGTTTGCTGAGGATGGATCACTGCGTTTGGTGGTGGCTGCTTGTACCCCGCTTGATAGTCTGTTTCCAGATAGTCATGAGAATGGCATGACTTCACCTTTTCAGGGAATTTGTTTGCGAGTAGATCTTAAGCCTTGGTCGAAGGAAACAGTGC
>JANNDZ010000344.1:0-3372 GCA_031378395.1 Pseudanabaena sp. OTE_75_metabat_487_sub | reverse complement strand
GATTTCAGGAAAAGCTGGGACTTTGACAACATTACTAACTTTGGGCGCGATCGCAGGATTAACTTTGTATCCTTCGCCTTTGTTATCCCTAACTTGAAAATCATTCAATGTCTGGGGTGGATGATCGGGAGAGACTTCAATATCAGCTTTGATTAAATCCTGTGTTTGTTCTGTAATCGTGACTTCGACTAGAGGATCGTCAATGACTGTAACTTGAGTGACTTGATCGAGGTTATCGCCAGTAATCTCGACTTTGGTGGTTTCCCCAGAGGGAAATTGATCGGGGCTAATGGTTTTAATATTGGGCTTTTGGAATTGGGCGCGGCGATCGCGTTCGGCTCGGACTTGTTGCAAAAATTCCAAACTGATGTCAAAGGCTAGATCTTGACGATGCCATTCTTGATCGAATTGTTGGATACTTTGGGCGATCGCCTCGCCGTCTAGATCATCCCAAGAATATAAAAAGGTGACGCTCTCAGCATTGCGAGAATGGGCAGCACGGGTGAAATTGTCAGAGCCTTCATGGAGAATATGGTTGTCGAGAGAATCGCTAAAGATACCCGTCTTTTTGTGGTAGATAGCGCGTCCCTGTTCCATCTTGATCAGCTTAATTTGTAGGAACTCTAAGCGAACAAGCTCCGCCAAAATCTCAGTATGGCTAAAGATACTGTCTGCAAGTCCTTGCAAAAATTCTTGTAAAGTACGTTGGGCGAATTGGGCGCGATAGTCAGGCTCTTGAAGTTTTTCGAGTTCGCTAATATCAGACTTTTTCGTAAAGCCTTGCCAATCCATCAATAAAAGGATTCTGCCATCGGTCTGAATAATCGATTGCAGTGGCTCTTCATAGAATTTGAGAATGCCACTATCAAAATAGGCTGTGGAGCGACGGTAGATGCTGCTACGTTCTAGCATCTGGGCGATCGCAATATTATATTTTGCTAATTCATCGGGTAAGTTATAGCGGCGTTGGTTGCCTTTAATGGCTCTGAGACTACCTTCTAGTAATGCTGGTTCTTTGGTAACGCGATCGCGCTTCAGAAATTTCTCAATGCTTTTGATATTGCCAATCCGTAGCAAACTCGTACTAGGAATATCACCTTGCTTTTTGGGGATATAGTAATAAATCTTTGCGTCTTGTAAGTCAATGCGAATGACAATATGGGTATCTTTTTTGCTGCCTAGCCCGAAGAATGAGGCGATGTTTTTAAGAAGGCTATCAGCGTCACGGTGTTTAAAAACTAGCCAATATTGGTTATCTAGCCCTTTTATCGGACTGCCTTGAGGCAAATAATAAGGGCGTTCTTTGCGTATTAGCTCGGCAATAACGTTTTCTAGCACTGGTTACTGGGGACTAGGTATAGACAACTCTAATCTACTTTATATTTCAGGATATTTCAGGAATTGATTCACACCTGTTGAATATTCAGTAAAAAGTAGTAGTGAGATCCTCTTCTTTGTATCTAGTGTCCCATGATTACTTTTTACTCAAAAAACAACTATATATATGGCTTTTCAATTCTTGATATAAGTGCGATCATAATAGCTCACGATAAAAATATATAAAAGTATTAACTCAAGGAAAAAGTTAGAACTTTATGTAAGTACTAAGGAGGGTATGTTATGACCCAAACTAAAGTTAAGCCTAACTACGTTGACCTCAAGACTTTATACGATCGCCTAAAGCAAATTGGCTTTAATCGAGACTTTGTAAAGACAAAGTTATTGCCAGACTGGTGGGATAACGATTTTGAAGCTACGCAAAGCGCAGTGGTAGAGGCTGCTGCCTATGTATCTCGCCGCAC
Organism: Pseudanabaena sp. OTE_75_metabat_487_sub; assembly: GCA_031378395.1. GTDB lineage: Bacteria > Cyanobacteriota > Cyanobacteriia > Pseudanabaenales > Pseudanabaenaceae > Pseudanabaena. Next base: position 1,570 of record JANNDZ010000344.1, on the reverse strand, counting down.
AAATCTAGATATGAGATCTTTGCTATATGCAGACTCAGAGCCTTTTTTTCAGGAATCAGGACACCATGAATTTAAGGTTAAACAGGGAACTGTCAAAAATGAACTGCAAGTAGCTCAAAATCTGTGCGATCGCGTTGCCGAAATTGTTTCCTATGCTTGCATTACAGATAAAGCTAGTCTAGTTAGTTTGAGCGCTCAAGAGGTAAGGAAACAAATTCTTAGCTCATTTCCAACAGTCACTATGGAGGGGCTATTAGACTTCTGCTGGAACAAAGGTATACCTACTGTCCATGTAAATAAATTTCCTAAGAATCAGAAAAAATTTGATGGCATGGTTGGCTACTTCTATGAGCGACCTGTAATTACAATTTGTCAAAAACGTAAATCTGCGGCATGGCTATCTTTTACCATTGCCCATGAGCTAGGACATATTCTCAAAGGGCATATTACAGAATATGCAATTGTCGATGAGAAGATAAGACCTAATGACAGTGAAGTTAATGAAAGAGAGGGGGTTGATGATCGAGAAATTGAAGCCAATGAGTTTGCACTAGAGGTTTTATTTGGAAAAAAAGACGCAAATTATTATTTGCCAGCAAATCTCTCTAGTAGTGATTTGATTGACTATGCAGAACAATGCTCTTTAGAAAAGTCTATAAATCCTAGTGCTGTAGTGCTTAACTATGCTTGGTATAAAGAAAAGTTTGCTATTACAAATAAGGAAAAGGGAATAACTTGGGCTGTTGCACAAACTGCGCTACATCATTTTGAGCCTAATAGTAATGCTCCAGTTGCGATCAATGACTACTTACAGCAATATTTAGATTTGGAGAATCTTAGTTATGACAATCGAGATTATCTCGAACAAATGACTGGTGAAGAGGTCTAGGCTTGGCTATCACCTGTTTTATTGATATTGATGCGATTGGTAAGTTAGTAGCTTTTAACCTTTTCTGGGAAGTTCTTTCTGTTCTGGATATAAATATATCTGATCTCAAAGTATTGGAGAGTGCTAAGCCTAGATTCAAGAAAAATAAGGATATGCGAAAGCTTTACGGTGCAGAAGTTTGTGACACTGCGATCGCTATTCTAGAGACTTGTCAGACTGTTCCTGCTGAAGAGATAGAAGAATTTCATAATATTAAGTTGGAAAAACTTGACCCAGGCGAACGTTTTCTGATATCGGCGGCTATTCAGGAGGGAGCTTTTTTATTTACGACTGGTGATAAAAACTGCTTACAGGCACTTGCAAATGAACCAAGTCTAGAGAATATCGCTAAGCAATTGCAAGGACGAACAATTTGCGTAGAACAGTTTATATATAAGCTGATTGAGATTCAAGGATTTGCTTGGGTACAGTCGAGAATTTTGGCGGCTCCAGAATGTGACAAGGCAATCAAGATTGCTTTCGGTTGGTCAGAGCCAGTGAGTGACTGGAGTTTAGACTAAAAAAGGAAAAAAAGGCAGAGTAAAAGAGATACAAACTGCCTAAAGTAGATGAAAAAGAAAAAGCATATCTACAGTCATGATTATTGATAAACTACAGGACTTTCGTCAACAGGCATATAAT
>JANNDZ010000332.1:0-5199 GCA_031378395.1 Pseudanabaena sp. OTE_75_metabat_487_sub | reverse complement strand
GGTCAAGATTATCCAACAAAAGTTAAACCATGGAGATTTAGTACAGTTTGGTAGTGTCGTATTTAGATTAGTTGACGAGTCACAATCTGCGGATGATTCTGCTAGTCAAAAAGTAGTTCCAAATTCAGGGCTATCGATTTTAATGAGAGTTTCTCCAGAGAAATCTCGTGTAAATATGCAAGATTTGCTAAAAGAGCAGAAGTTAACAACATCAGGCTCGGTGTTAATGATTCAAGGTACGGATGAAGTCCAAAGGACATCGGCAAAGTTGCGAGTTTTGTTGGAGGTCAGCCAAGAATTATCCTCTCCCGAAGCCTACTCAGCTTTACCTGAAAAGATTTTAGAATTATTGCTAAAAATCATGTCGGTCGATCGCGCTGTCTTATTACTTGTTGATGAAAAAACAGGACTACTAGAACCAAAAGCATATAGATTTAGCAATCCTAACGCCACAGCCGATCTTGATTTTTATAGTCGTAAAATTACTAATTTTGTATTTCAACAGGGAGATGCAATTATCAGTGATGATGCTTCACTCGACCGCCGTTTTGATAGTTCGCAATCAATTATTCAGCAATCGATTCAAGCCGCCATGTGCGCACCATTAAGACCAAGAGATCGCACGATCGGTGTTTTGTATGTGGATAATTTGTCTCGTGGTCATGCCTACAATAAAGAAGATTTAGAATTTTTGAGTAGTCTCGCGAACCAAGCTGCGATCGCGATCGAAAATGCTAATCTCTATCGCAATATGCAATCAGAAGTGATCCGTCGTACTAAGCTAGAGCGATTTTTCCCTGCCGCAGTAAGTCAAAAGATCGAAGAAGGTTGGGATCTAAATCGGATTATCGAAACGGAAGTGACCGCTTTGTTTTCTGATATTAGTGGGTTCACAGAAATGACTGCACCAATGCAGCCTCGTAAAGTTCTCGAATTTTTGAATGAATACTTCAAAGTAATGGTCGAAGATATCGTCTTCCCATTTGGTGGCACATTAGAGAAATATATTGCTGATGCCCTATTAGCAGTGTGGGGTTCACCCTATCAAAAAGATGATGATGCAATCATGGCTGTAAATGCTGCGATCGCAATGCAATGGGCGATGAAAGAGTTAAATGAACAGTGGACAGAACAGGGGCGCGATCTGCAAATCCAGATTCACATTGGGCTAAATACAGGCATGGTCGCCGCAGGAAATATTGGCTCTGAGAATCTAATTCAATACACTAATATTGGTGACACCATGAATGTGGCTAGCCGAATTTGTACGGCGGCGAAGGCTGGAGAAGTCTTTATTTCCGAAAGTACAAGGACTCATATTGCCAGTTATAATCTCCCACTTGAGAAGCTAGACCTAATTAAGGTGAAAGGCAAAGATGAGCCATTGCAGCTATATCGAGTCCTTTGGGAAAATGTTGATATTAAAGAAATGCTTAGTAAAACCAAAACTAGTTTTTCGAGTTTTCCCTAGCTGAAGATTTAGTAATCGCTATAAACAATTAAAGTAACTCAGCGCTTACACACAAATTTAGATTAACATAGCTGAATAGTAAGCAAATAAGTAAAATTAAATATAAAGTCCCAAAACCTATACTGCCTGCGCAGTAGGCGGTATAAGTTTTGGTTTTAGGTTTTTAATTACGCTCAGGTGCTTAAGTGACCCAAATTGATTAAACAACTTTGATCTATGACAACTGCAAACCAAGGAAATCGCTCTTTCTGGCGCTTGATCATAAATGACACCACAGGTTTTGTGGTAAAGCGACTCGGACAAGCGGTTATTGTCGTTTTGGGCGTGTCAATTTTAAGTTTTTTTGCCATTACTAAGTCCCCTGGTAATTGCTTCTCAGATCTACGAAACAATCCTAATACACCGAAAAAGACGATCGAGCAGTTGGAAAAACAACTGAACTACGATAAGCCTGAAGCAATCCAATATCTTTTATGGTTGCAGAATACTTTAGGTGGTGATTTAGGAGTGCGTTGCCAAGGCTTAGCGCCAGTCACACCGCTAATTGTTGAGCGGGCTGGCAATACATTGTTGATGTCTCTTGCGTCTTTATTGACAACATGGCTGTTAGCAATTCCTCTCGGTATTTACAGCGCTGTCAAACAAAATACTTGGAGCGATCGCCTAATCCAAATAGTAAGCTACGCTACCCAAGGTTTTCCCAGCTTTGTATTGGCAATTCTCTTACTGATGTTGGCTCAAAATACAGGCTGGTTTCCTGTGGGAGGAATGACTAGTATTAATTTCGCAGAGCTATCCCCTTTTGGGAAGTTCCTCGATATTTCCCACCATATGATTTTGCCAATTTTGACTTTGACTGTGGTTAGCTTTGCAGGATTGCAAAGAATTATGCGTGGTAGTTTGCTGGATGTGTTGCGTCAGGACTATATCAAAACTGCCCGTGCTAAAGGATTGCCAGAAAATAAAGTAATCTATGTTCATGCACTCCGTAATGCAATTAATCCTCTGATTACTTTATTAGGATTTGAATTTGGGGGACTATTGGGCGGCGCATTTATTACTGAATTCTTTTTTAGCTGGCCAGGACTAGGAAAGCTTCTACTAGATGCAACTAAAGAAAAAGATACTAATCTGGTAATGGCTGGGCTGATGTTAGGGACTTTGATGCTAGTAGTTGGCAATCTTATTGGGGACTTATTACTCAAAGCTGTCGATCCACGCATTAAGCTTGATGACATGGAATAAAAAAATGGCGCTTTGCGCCGTTTTTTTATTCTCGAAAGTTTGGTCTAACTTTCAAGAATTAGTATTAGGGAACTCCAAAGAAAAAATGATCTATATAAAACCCAAAAATGTTGTGGTGGGCAAAGCCCGCCGCAACATTTTTGGGCTCAATTATTTGGTGTAAGTCCCTTAGAGAATATTCGAGATGATGTCGAGAATCACATTTTTAATTGGATCAATGACAACTACATTGGAGCCAATTACAATAATATTTGTATTCGCAGGTAAATTGACGTAGTTCACAATAGTTACAGGAAGTAATACCTTCTTAGCAATACCAGGGGGGAGTCCTTTCCCACGAGCTAGGTTTTTCTGAATCCCTGGGGGTAAAGAACTGACTTGAGTATAGATTTGCTGACGTAATACGTCATTGATTAGATAGCTATAGGTACTAGTACCATGGATAATCTCTACGATTTGAGTCCGTTGAATTGTAGTCAGACTGACTGTTTGTATCGATGTGGTCGTAGTGGTTACAGTAGTTACAGCATCTTTTTCAGGCTTAACTTTATGTGGCTTTTTCGCTTCGACATTACTAGCTAGTAAGGTGCTGCTCCCCAAAGCTAAAATGCATATTAATAAAGCGGATTTTTTCTGCCATTGCATAATTAATTTATCTCCATAGTTTTAAAGTTATTAGAATTCTCCTTATTAAAGTAGACTCATAAATTTTTGATTGGTTCCTTAAAAACCAATAAATTTTTTAAACGTGTTGAGAAGCAACACTTTTAAAAAATTTATTGGTTTGGGTTTGACCGCAAAGCGTTGTAAAGCCCATAGCGATAGCTATAATTGCTAAAATCTACAAAGCTGTCGCTTATGGTTAGCAATGTTTCCTTTACATGATGATAATCCGACTCAAGATACTTCCATAATTGTATATACGCTGATTTTAATAAATGTGCTGATTTATGGATATCAAGCTAGTTTGCCAAACTTTCAACTGGGAGAATGGTTGGGGAATTTTGCCCTCTTTCCGAGAGAATTAATTGCTAATCCCTCAAAAGGCGCGATCGCATTAATCACATCACAGTTTCTCCATGGCAATATTTTCCATTTAGTTGGAAATATGTGGTTTCTCTATCTATTTGGCAATCATCTCGAAGACCAAGTTGGGCATTGGAAGTTTTTGTTTTTTTACTTGTTTTGTGGAGTTGTAGCAGGACTGGGGCAAGTGCTGACTGCGCCAATGTCTTTAGTTCCGATGATAGGAGCTAGTGGTGCGATATCAGGTGTAATGGGCGCATATCTAATTCGTTTTCCTCGCGCAAGGATTTTGAGCTTAGTATTTTTGGGCTTTTTTGTAACGGCTATTCCGATTCCTGCGGCGGTATTTTTGGGACTATGGATTGCTGGTCAAACTGTTTATGCAGCTATGGCGAATCCTAATTTACCAGGGGTGGCTTATTTGGCTCATATTAGTGGCTTTGTGATTGGGGCGATCGCAATGTTTTTATTCTCAAAGCTCACCTCGAAGCCCAAAACATAAGAGGCAGAGCGAAGCGCTGCCTCTTATGTTTTGGGTTGAGATCGCAAAGCGCCCACTAATATTTTAGGTTGACTATACTGGCTGGAAATTTGCAGAATCAGCTAAGAATCCGCGTAAACGCCGAGAAATTAATTCGCGACTTCCCATTCTCCGCCCCAACTCTTTTTCTAAGGCTCCCACTGGCGTGAGGTTTTGAGGCGCACGGGGATCGCGAGTGGGATGCGAAGCATATTGGGGAATTAAATATGTGCTCTGATCAGCGATCGCCTTAGCTCTTTCTAGGGGAATTGCGCCATCTAGATCAATGCGAATAATTCCATGTAAATCGTGATAACCCAATTTTTTATAATTCAAATCTTTGCTTCCCGATCGCAAATACCAACTGAGATTTGAGCTATTGGTATTAGAAATCCTAAAAATTGGTGTCCGCTCTCCTACCTTGAGCGATCTCATGACTTGGGCATTGTCTCCTTTGAGATAGGCTTTACCCATCGTTTTCACATAGCCCATCGTATCGTAGGGAGTTTGATAAACCCGATAAAGCAAAGGTCCATCGCGAACAATTAGTGTATTTTCTTTGATTAATTCTTTATTTAAAGAGAGCGCATTAGCAATCCGCAGTTCTTCGTCGAGCATTTCGCTTTGAACTAATTGAGAAGGAGTATCTGGTTGATTGTTGCTGCTAGTCAAACAGCGATCGTATTTCAAATCACCTCGACCACTGATCGGACAAGGAATCGACGTTACAGGAGGTGTGAGATTTCCGCCCAGCGCAATAATCCTTGTTACTTCTGTCGCCATACATTTTGCTCTGTTGATCGTGCGATCAACTAACACTGCTCCTACCGAAATCGTGGCAAACGCACCATACAAAATCTCGTCATCTCGCCGCCCCAAAAAGCTAGCATCGAGGCGCAGTCTACCATCAATGAACAAAATTTGATTAGGAAGTTCG
>JANNDZ010000301.1:0-4955 GCA_031378395.1 Pseudanabaena sp. OTE_75_metabat_487_sub | reverse complement strand
GGACGTAGTGGGGCGGCTTGCAAAAAAAGTGATTGATCGGGACGTTCGCGAACGAGATCACCTGGTTTGTTCTGAACTGATCGCAACAGATTGTTATCAAAAGAACCTTCAGCACTTGTTAGTTGGCGTTCTTGACGCTTGAGTTGCTCGAGCTTTTTATATTGCTGATTCCACTGCTCTTGGGCATATACAGTCCAACCGTAGATCGCGAATACTGAAATAGTGAGGATTACAGTCGCAGCGATAGACAGCTTTTGAGTGTTCATCAAGACCCGCAACCACAGAGGCAGAGGAAATGAGTTAGTGCGAGGCAACCGCTTTACATTGCGATTTTTTATCGGTTGCGGACTTGCTTGCCGAAGTTTATTCTTGCGATCAAGAGGTTGAGAGGATCTCTGTGGTTCAGGGCTTCTTGCTCTGCTAGCTGTCATTTTTTTTACTCTTCTTTCACTCAAGATTCACCACTGCTACTTTTAGCACTTTCAGGGAGAAATTACTAAGTAGTTTTGAACATTTTGAAATTTATTTACTTTTTTCTCAATATTGCGGTGCAATATCTTTGAATTTGCAAACAATTTCGGACTATAGAATTATAGTGGTCATTGATTTTTTGGCAACAAGAATTTAACAGTAATTCGATCGCCTTCCTTCAAGCCAATTTCTTGGGTTAATCCCGCTCTTACTTCAAGCACATTATCAGCGACTACACCTCCCTCAGGATAAACAGGACAGGGATCAGTCTTGCAAGTAGTGGCATTGCGGGCGATCGCCTTAACTTCACCATCCAGCAAGAAAATAATATCAAGCGGTGAAGGGGTATTTTTCATCCAAAAGGCTACGGGACGCGCAGGCGTAAAAACAAACAACATCCCGCGATCGTCAGCCAATGGGGGACGAAACATTAGACCTTTTTCTTGTTCCTTGAAAGTATTGGCTACCTCAAGCTGAATTTCGCGTCCTGAAATTGTCGCTGTGGCAGTAATTGGCAAATATTGAGCCAGTTCTGAGACTGGTTTGGGTTTAGCTTGAGGCGCGACAGTTGGTGATAATGTCGCGGGGATCGTTGGTGCAGTAGGATTCTTGGCTGAGTCGTTAGAGGCAGGAGCACAGCCCATTAAACAAAGACTAAGGCTAACCGTACATAGCTTTATACAAAGTGTTTGCATAGAACTATGATTAGGTGTGTCACAATTTTTATTAGAAGTATCGCCAGTCATATTGCCAGTCATCCTATGTCATATCCTCTACATATCGCATTTATCTGGCACCAACATCAACCTCTCTACAAAAGCGCGATCGCAGGTAAGTATCATTTGCCTTGGGTGAGGTTGCATGGCGTAAAAGATTATTTGGATTTAGCGTTGATGTTGTCAAGATATCCAAAGCTACATCAAACGATCAATCTTGTGCCATCGCTGATCCTGCAATTGCAGGATTATGTTGAAGGAAATGCATTTGATCCCTACTTGGCTTTGACTTTAACACCTGTCGATACCTTAACGCGATCGCAAAAGCATTTCATTGTCGAGCATTTCTTTGATGCCAATCATCAGACGATGATCGAGCCATATCATCGCTATGCCGATCTATTAGCTCAGAGACAAGCTTGTGGGATTGAGTGGTGTGTCAATAATTGGCTAGCACCAGATTTTAGCGATTTACTTGCATGGCATAACTTGGCATGGATTGATCCCCTATTTCGAGATGCCGATCCCGAAATTGCTGAATGGTACGATCGCGGCAAAGATTTTACCCTCGCTGATCGGCAAAGAATCTATAGCAAGCAGCGTGATATTATTTCTCAAATTTTGCCGCAGCATCGAAAAATGCAAAAAAATGGGCAGCTAGAAATTACCACCACGCCCTACACGCATCCGATCATGCCGCTTTTAGCCGATACGCAGGCAGGTAGAATCGCTATGCCACAGATGTACCTGCCCAATCATCGCTTTCGCCATGAGCCAGATATTACACTCCACCTAGAAAAAGCCAAAGAAGTATACCGTCAGCACTTTAGCTGCGATCCTAGAGGTCTATGGCCCTCAGAGCAGTCCGTTAGCCCTGCCATTTTGCCGCATGTTTCCAAGCAAGGATTTTCTTGGTTATGCTCTGATGAAGGAGTCTTGGGCTGGAGTCTTGGACATTATTTCCGACGAGATGAGCGCGGGGCGATCGATGCTCCACATTTGCTCTATCAACCCTATCGACTTGAAACTATTCATGGAGACTTAGCAATTATTTTCCGCGATCGCTTACTCTCGGATTTGATTGGCTTTAGTTATGGCGCACTTTTGCCTCAAGCTGCGAGTGATGATTTGTGCGATCGTTTGATGACTATTCAAAAACAACAAAATGAATATCTAGCAGATCATCCTGAAGGAAAGCCTTGGCTAGTTACGATCGCCCTTGACGGTGAAAATTGCTGGGAATTTTATCCTCAAGATGGCAACCCATTCTTGCAGACGCTTTACGCAAATCTTTCCAACAATGAAAATCTAAAACTGGTTACGCCCTCAGAATATCTAGAGAAATTCCCTCCCACTGAAAAAATCCCACCTCATCAGTTGCATAGTGGCTCATGGATTGACTCTAGCTTCACCACTTGGATCGGCGATCCCGTTAAAAACCGTGCTTGGGAGCTACTGGCTGAAGCTCGTCAAGTATTGGCTATGCACGCAGAAGCCACACCAGAGAATAATCCTGAAGCATGGGAAAGCCTAATGGCAGCTGAAGGCTCGGATTGGTTTTGGTGGTTTGGCGAAGGACATAGCTCTAATGACGACGCGATGTTTGATCGCCTATTTCGTGAGCATTTGCAGGTGATTTATCGTGCTCTCAACGAGCCAGTACCCCACGCATTGCTATATCCTCTTGAACCTCACGATGTCTCCACTAGCGATCGCCCTACTAGCCTGATTGAGCCAATGATTAATGGCAGATTTGAAAACGATGATTGGCAAGGGGCTGGCAAAATCGAAATTAGTGGGGCAAGGGGGGCTATGCATCAAAATACGCCCGTCAAGCGACTATGGTATGGGTACGATCATTTTTATTGCTACTTGCGTCTAGAATTTAGTAATCTAGAGAGCGTAGCCCAAAGTAAACTACATTTGTTGTGGTTTTATCCTAGTCGGATTCATCCCAACAGTCCTGTGAAACTTCTTGACATGCCTGACGTGTCACCGCTAAATTACTTGTTTCGCCATCACCTAACGATAAATTTTGCTGATAAGTCAGTCCAGCTTCAAGAATCTACAGAACAATTTCAGTGGGAAACTATCGCAACTCATACGAAAATAGGCTTTGAGCAATGCCTAGAAATTGCTATTCCTTGGAGCGATTTGGCGGTTAAGCCCCAGTCTGTAGCACGACTGGTGATTTTGCTCAGCCAAAAAGAGCATTTCCAGATGTCTCTACCTGAGTATACGATTATTCCTATTGAAGTACCTTAGTGTTGCGTTATTAAAGAGATAACAGTGGAAAAGATAGTAAAAACCAGCATTGAGTCTATTGTTGAACAGGCTTTACAAGATGGCTACCTAACTCCTGCGATGGAAGCCGAAGTGGGGCGGATTTGTGATAGTGCCTTTGAGTTATCCGTTGAAGAGTACATGGCTCTTGATCGTCTGATGGGTGCTTTGCTTACGGGAGAGGTAGTTGCTGTCCCCCGCAAGCAATTTATCAATGTCATGGAAGAATTGGTTTTGAGTGAAGCTGTGGCAAGAGTCGCTGAGATCGAAGCCAATACTAATAAAGTTTTGGATTTAGGGGATATTGCTGCCTATGCACTTAACCGTTTACCACCGTTGTATGCCACCACTGAGCAAGGCGCAAATTATCAACGGGACAGAGCACTTGCCGATCTACAGCATTTGATAGCGCAGCAGGTCAAGGAAGCAATCGATCGCAACCTAGATCGTCCTGAATTCTTCCCCGATCGCTCTAGCTTTGGCTCAGTGAACAAAGACTCTGTCCTTTCGCAGCTTAGCAATCTCCTCCAAGCTTATGCCCCTGATTTTGAAGAAAAGGTTTAAGGGCTGGTTACTTTTTGCGTAGATGATTGTTCAGCTAATTTATCAGCAAATAAAAATGACAATGGATAACTGGGGCTAGCAGAAAATCCTAAAATGCCGCGATCGCGATGTTCGTAGGTCAATTTGTTTTGAGTATCAAACAGAAAAGTGCCGCCACGCTGTGTCATATGTGATGCATCAGGAACATAGGCTGTCCAATTCCCCAAAACCTCTGCCATATTTCGCAGTCGCAATGTTGCAAGCTCAAAAGGGCGTTGAAATCCGCTACCACCAGCCCATTTAAAGAAAGAACCCTTCAAAGGGCTTAACGGTGCAGCTTTGATAATTTCTTCATCACCGATTAGTTGTGGCGCATTGCGATCGCCTCGATAGCCGCGAAATACTTCTTTGAGAGTGCCTTGGCTACCAATCCCTGCACACATCAGCATCAGATTCACCCAAGCGCTCTGTCTTGATGAAAGGAGAGGGAATCTAGTGGTTAGTCCTGAATAGAGATGCAATTGCCGATGTAATTCACCTGTAGGATCGACAAACAACCAATTTTTATCGAAGCCTGTAAATTTACAAAAATATTCTCCCGATTGACGATCGCCGATGCCAATAGCACGAACTGATATTCCTGCTGATTTGATACGATCGATTTCTCGTTGTATCCACCAAATATATTCAAGGCTATCAAAATCGCCTAACTGGGGTAGTACTAAAATTAGTTTACGTTGTGCAGATTCACAGCCTTCAAGAATTGAGGCGATCGCGCCATCGCTAACTCGTTGCCGTTGGGTTTGGCTCAGGATTTCGTAAGTGTTTTGATTCATAGGGTTATATTGGGATTGAGATCGCTATATATTTTAAAGATAGCGTTTCTTCAAGCAATGACATACCTAAAACCCAAATTGTTGTGTCGCCCGCGTAGCGGGCGAC
>JANNDZ010000250.1:0-8893 GCA_031378395.1 Pseudanabaena sp. OTE_75_metabat_487_sub | reverse complement strand
TTTCCATTACCGATACAGGTAATGGAAAACCGTAAATAGACTTGAGATTGAGATATTGTCAAATTTTGCTCAAAAGTGCGATCGCGTTCGACTTGCACTACAACCTCGCCCTCAGAAGTAAACTTAATCGCATTACCAATTAAATTCATCATGATTTGCCGAAATCGAACCGTGTCAGCCATTAGAAAAGAAGGTAACCCTTCTTCAAAACAGGCATTGAGTTCCAATCCCTGATTATGTGCTTGCAATGCAAAAAGTTCAAGAATTTCTTCTACACATTGCTCTAAATTAAAGGGCAAATTTTCTAATTTCAACTCACCTTCTTCTAATTTTGATAAATCCAAAATACGATTAATCAAGCTGAGTAATAGATTGCCACTCAGTCGGATATTTTCGACAAAGTCCTGCTGGCGATCGTCAAGAGATGTACCAAGCAGTAGGTCAGTCATTCCTAAAACACCATTCATAGGAGTGCGAATTTCATGACTCATATTTGCCAAGAAGATGCTTTTAGCTTTGGCAGATTGTTCGGCAAATTGTCTAGCGGCTAATAACTCTTGTTCTTTACGTTTTAGTTCTGTAATATCACGACCAACATAAACAAAGCTATCATTTGGTTCAATACTATATTCGATTTGTTGATTTTGGATAGTTGAGCAAGAAAATGAGATCAAAATTTCTTCTTTGTTTTTTGATACGCATAATATTTCAAGATTTGAAAAATAGCGATCGCTATCTAAAGATAAAGATTGTTCACTAGTTGATTGATTTTCGAGATGATTTTGATGAATTAAATCTAGTTGATTTGGATTTTTAAATAATGAAGCGATCGACCAATTAACTAGCTCTTCTTGGGTATAACCAAATAAATTCATTGCCGCAGGATTTATAGTTCTAATTTTACCTTGATGATCGGTAACTATCAACGCATCTGCCATCGCAGAAATAATTCTATCAATATACTCATTCGATCTTAGCAAGGCATTAGCCATTAAGTCAGACTCATTCGCCCTTTGCATCAAAGCCTGAGACATGATCATCATATCAGTGACATCTTCGATGCAGATGATGATGTTTTTATCTACCTCTTCTAATTCATTTGTCCCGATGATATAAAAATCAAAATAAAGAGGTTTATTGGGATTAGTAGAACGACAAATCCCTTTGATTGCAAAACTAGTAGCTTGGTTGAGCCAAATCCTGTTAAAAGATTCTTCTAATCCAATTGTTTCTGGAAATGCATTCCGAATATCTTTATTTATCAGTGGCTCGAAGGGATATTCAGAAAAGCGTTCGGCTCCGAATGAGGTGTCAGTAATCAGAAACTGGCGATCAACCATAATGAACGATCGCTCTGAAGCAGTGAGAAGTTTTTTGAGAAGTTGTGACTGTTTCATAGCAGCTCTTGATGTAAAAGAATACCTAATTGTTATTTGCCCAGCATGTTTTCGCTCATAGAATTACAAATATTTAACAGCAAGGATGAACTTATTCTAGCATTAGCATTTGACGAGCTAGCTTTTGGAATGTTTCATCAACTCCTTCGCCTGTTTTAGCTGACGTAATATGTATAGATATATTGAGATCAGCAAATTCAGTCGGAATAGATTGCAATAGATTCTCTCTTTCGTTTCTATCAATCAAATCAACTTTATTTAAGGCAATAATTACACTAGATGTAGGATTAATTGATTGAAAAAGTTGCACATGATCTTTGAGGCTTTGCATACTTGATTGCCTTGTTACATCACCCACTATTAGCGCTCCTTTTGCTCCCTGCAAATAGCTAGGAGCGATTGCCTTAAATCTTGTACTCCCTTCAATATCCCAGACAATTAATTGCAGTTGTTTTAAATCTACTGGAGTGTTATCAGACAACTTGTGAATAGACACTAATTTACGAGAGATTTTTACGCCAACTGTTGACAAGTATTTATCACTAAATTGACGATCTACAAACTGGCGGATTAGGCTGGTTTTTCCAACGCCAAAATCACCAATAAGACATATTTTTTGAGAAACTACTTTTGCAGAAGAATGCATTTAATTAGATACGGACATTGGCTTTAAAATCGGTTGAAATTCTACCCACCTTAACATTTGGTCAGAGGGTTGCTGAATAGATATATCTATTATCCCAGAAATATGTAATCGTTTAGCATTTACCCCTTTTTGTAATAGCGCATCTCGAACCGTTTGAGCACGTTTCATACCTAGTTGATAGTTGATGGAGGGATCGCCAATGTTATCATTTTTGACAAAAATCTTAATATTGTAATCTGGGTAAAGATCCAGAAACGACTTAACCTCTATTAGTTTTTCGGTGTCAGATGGCTCTAGTGTTGTTACCCACAGGGGAAAGTAGATACGTGTTGATAGCTTTGGAGTCAAGATCGTTGCAGCATTGCTAACTATACTAATTCCTGCGATTTTAGTGAATGCTTGCGTAATTTTTGGCATCATACTTGGCTGTTCAATCTGCCCCATAATAGTTACTTGCCCATCTTTAAATTGGCTCTGGATGTTCACCCCCTGAGTATAGTTTAGAGCCTTAGTAAGCCTCTGGACTTCGATCGCTACGAGTTCGGGATCAGGCGGTATGTTTACAGTATAGATATTATTGTTTATTTTACCGTTTGCTATTTCTGCTTTTGTCGATGAGATCGCTACTTGGAGGGCGCGATCGCGTAAATATTGATTTGGCAATTTGCCTGTTAATTTCAGGCGATCGCCATCGGCTGCTACATTAAGCCGATAGACGGCAAGTTCGGGCGTACTGGCGAAGGCTTCTAAAACTTTAGCTTCAAGTTGGCGATCGCGATGAGATTGATATTGAAAAATCCCTATTGGTATAAAAATTAAGGCAAGTATGCCTAAACTCATAAAAATCAAAGTTTTGGGTGATTGCTTAGATTTTTTAGCCTGCTCAAATCCCATTAAGGTCTTGAGTTCAATTTTAGCCTCCATTGGAACCGCACTGGGATCGCCGTCGAATTCCTTGAAGCGATCACCATAAACTTGCACAATCCGCCCAAATACATCGCGAATTTTGGTTACCAAAACCGAGTCAGGTTCTCCTCGAATGATCACAGCGAGGTAGCAATATCCAGCGACTTCTAGCAATATTTTTGAGCCGCTATAGTTAATCGCGTCAAGTTCTGTTGTACTTTCCGATCTGGACATGCATTCATTCGCAAAGCTCCGAATCGCTGTCAACATACCTGCTAGCATGTCTGAGTCAATGGGATCGGTCAAAGAATCAAGGTCACTTTTTTGGATGTCGATCATTACTAATCCCGAAAGATTATGGATCAGAAATATGGCTTGAATTTCAAAGGGGACAGATTCCTTGAGAATCAATTCAGCCTCAGAAACACCTTGTATTTTGGCACGAATTTTTCGCTGCATTCCCTCTACACTGAATGTCTGTTCAACTTTTTGATTAATAGAACGAATTGCTTCAGCGAAATATTTAGCGATTGTATTCCCGATAACTGGATAGAGCGCGTCAACCATTGCATCGCGTTCGAGCACGATCTGTTGCTTAATTGCCGCGCCCATTTCTGGCGCAAGTGCATCAACGATTTCATCGCGATCAAGTCGAATTTGCTCGCGAATTGCTGCGCCAACTTCTGGACCAAGTGCTTTAGCAATTTGCTCAGGGTTACTGCGAATTTGTTCACTAATCGCACTCGGTAAAAGGTCGGCGATCGCATGGCTCATCGCCACTTGATCTAGTTGCGATCGCTCAACAATTACCTCCGCAATAATTGGCGTAATCGCCTGACACATCTCTTCTCTAGCTTGATCTGCTTTGAGACTGAGCAGTTCGGCAATAATTGGCAACAAAAGCTGAACTAATCCTGCTGGTTCATTAATTTGATTTTCTAACTGAGCAACGCGATCGCTAACCTTATCAATCTCCATTGGAATATTGCTTTTTTCATCATCCATTGCTGAAAGTCGGCGAGAAGCATTTTTCAATAAACTTTCTAACCCTTCAATCTTGTTCATGATCGCAGGATTGTTAACCTGACTTTCGACAATTCCCAGTTTTTGCTCAACCGCAATTTTAAAATTCCGTAAATCTTCTAGCTCTGGAACAACCAGAATATCTTGTAACATATGAATTGCTTTGTCATCTTCCTCTGACAATTCTTCTAAATAGTTGCTTTGTGAATTTGATTGGGAACGGGGAGGAGTAGCTGACGGAGATGGGTCCTGGGAAATCGATTGAGAAGTCGATTGAGTAATGGATTGAGATGCTTTTTGAGGGACTGGGAGTGACGATATTTGAGAGATCTGTGGCGATGCAACTGGGCTATTTTCACTGCCGAAAAGAAGCTCTTGGATAAGATTTACCGTCTCTATTTCTTCTATTTTTGAAGATTCGATTTTTCCTAAGATTGCATCTTCAACACGATTTGAGAGATTTAAATTTTCATGATTTCGATCTTGATCAAACCCATTTAGATCAGCAGGCTGAATATCTCTTAAAAATGGCAGCTCATCCAACAGACTGGGGAAAGGGTATATAGAAGGCGATCGCCCCCCATCTAAAAATTCTTCGGTAAATTCTTCGTCAGAAATTTTTTGTTTTGGTCTAATCGATAAGTTCTGTTCGATTTCCAACAATTTCGTTCTAGGCTGAAGGCCTCCATGTTTAATGTCATTATTGTCAATATTTACCAAGTTTGTATTATCTATCTGTTGAAGCTTCTGGGGATTTTTAGGCTTTTCAGAATCAATAATATTTAGCTCAGAGAGCAGGAGCAAAAACTTCTCAACGTCGCTGAGAGAATTATTTTGAGAATCACCCTTTCGCTCCGACATAATATTTGGCGTAATGACAATGTTTTGTACTATAGCAAATATGAAGAAAAAAGAGGCTTAAGCCTCTTTTTTTAAGATGAAAACCAATAAATTGTTTTAAAAGTGCTGCAAAGCAGCACTTTTAAAACAATTTATTAGTTTGGGTTTCAGCACAAAGTGCTGTAGTTTTGCATCTATGTCTTAGCTTTAGTAGCTCTCGCTGCGGATCTAGCGGAAGTACTGACAGTATCCGAGCTAGATGAAGTCGATCGCTCAGATTTTGGCTCAGAATCAAGGATGTTAACGCGCTCGTACTTCTCTTCGACTTTTTCTTCAGCCGCTTCGCGCAGTTCAGGTACAAACTCAGAACCTTTAAGTCGCATACCTAGCTCAAATAGCAACTCCGCCATATCGTCCTTGGAGATTTTATCTTCACGAAGAATTGAGAAATGACGGTCTAGCTCTTCAAAAACTAGCGATCGCAGTTCACGATTATCATTTTGCAAATTATCTCTAGTTTGAGCGAGTTCTTCCCGCAGCGATACCCGTTGAGCCTCGACAGTCTCATCAAGGGTTTCAATACTACTGGTAAATTTACGGTTGATGCGCTCAAACTGTTGACGAAGGTCAGCGGCTTCTTCTTGAGCTGATGCACTAATCGATTTTAGTCGTTTATCAATGGACTCAACCGCAGCTCGTAACTCACTTGCTAAAACTGATTTTAAGTCGCTAAGGCGATCTCGGACATCTTGCTGCATCGCAGCAATATCCGACTCTGCCTTATCTAACCGACTCGTGTATTCGCGCAAATGTGCGCCGAAAATGATATCGCGAATTTGATCAATATTGCCTAAACGTTCGCGGATCTCATCTCTGGTGATTTCACCCATTAGGTTACCTCTAGGAATGATTTGAATAGATATAAAGTTTTAGCCCCAAGGCTGTGAATACGCATGAGGTCTCTGGCGATAGCCAATACTCATAACCATAGCAAAGTCTTGGCATTTTTGCTGTTTTTTGAGATGAGTACCCGCAATTCTACGCATAGTAAGTTTCAGCGCCTGCGGCGCTGAAACTTACAAATCGGCATTAATTTGGGTAATATAAACAAAGCAATGCTAGTTGGCATAGCTACTATTAGCAAAATATGTCTGCGATCGCCCAATTACCATACAAAAAGCTACGCTGGCAGAGAAACAAAATTTCTTCATTTGCCCGCCAACGCGAGGTGTTTTTAGCTTCATTTACATTTCTGTTTTTTATCTGGTGGGATAAGTTTTGGAAAAACGAAACATCTAGTACTCGCAGCAAAAGAGCCGAATGGCTAGTCCGCAATATGCTCGAACTAGGTCCGACATTTATCAAAGTTGGTCAATCACTGTCAACGCGGGTTGATTTATTGCCGCCCGAATACATTATTAATTTGGCGCAACTCCAAGATAAAGTGCCTGCTTTTAGCGTCAAGGAAGCTAGGGACATCATCGAACTCGAACTCGGTAAATCTCTTTACACCATTTACCGAGATTTTGATGAGATTCCGTTAGCAGCAGCCAGTCTTGGACAAGTGCATCGCGCCACGCTACATACTGGCGAAGAAGTTGTTGTCAAGGTGCAACGTCCTGGTTTAAGAAAGCTATTCGATCTAGATTTGCTAACTGTTGGCAAACTCCTCAAGGTCTTTCGGCGCTATTTTGCTTGGACGCGCAGATATAATCTCGAAGGTATCTTTGAAGAATTTTTTACGATCCTCTATCAAGAAATTGACTATGCGATCGAAGGAAGTAATGCCGATCGCTTCCGCAAAAATTTTGAAGGCTATCCACGCATAGTTGTACCCAAAATTTATTGGGAATACTCCACCTCGATGGTTTTGACTTTGGAATATGTGCCTGGTATTAAAATTGATGATCGCCAAGCCCTTGAAGCCTGTGGATTAAATCCCAAAGAAATTAATCAATTAGGAATTTGTTGCTATCTCAAACAACTGCTTCAAGATGGATTCTTTCACGCCGATCCGCACCCTGGGAATTTAGCAGTTAGCCCTAGTGGAAGCTTAATTTTCTACGACTATGGCATGATGGCAGAGGTCAAAACCATGGCAAAGGATCAAATGGTGAAAACCTTCTTTGCTGTGTTGCGTAAAGACACAAATGAAGTCGTTGACACTTTAATGAGCATGGGTTTCATCGAACCAGTTGCTGATATGAGTCCGATCAAACGCATGTTAAAATTTGTCTTGGATCGTTTCACCGAGAGACCTGTCAATGTTTATGAGTTTGAGCAGATTAAAGGGGAAGTAGTTGCCATCTTTGAAAAACAACCTTTCCGCTTACCCCCAAAGATGACCTATTTGCTCAAGTCATTAACTACCCTTGATGGAATTGCTAGAATTCTCGATCCAGAATATAACTTCACTACTGCTGCCCAACCCTTTGTGAAAAGTATCGTTCTCACTAAGGGACGTGGCAATACTTTGGGAGCCTTGGCTCAACAAGCCAAAGACTTTCTGGTCTATCAACTCAATAAGCCTAGTCGCATGGAGATTTTGTTAGAACGTTTAGAAGAACGGATTGAACGCGGTGAGTTGATGATTCAGGTTAAGTCTTCTGAAAGCGATCGCACACTCAAGCGGATTAACATTGCGGTTAAAGCTTTAATCTATGCCTGCTTAACGGGTTTCTTTGCCCTAGCTGGAGCAGTGCTATTAGTCGGGACGACAGCTTACACTGGCTGGGCGATCGCTGCATTTATCGGTTCTTTTTTCTGTGGATTTTCGCTCATTCGCGCTCTAGTCCAGCTATCGATTCGAGAGAAAATTGATAGTATTGCAGAACAATAACAACCTAAAACTGCGATCGCGTTTTTGTGGTTAGAGCGATCGCAGTTTGAAAATCGAGAAATTAGAAATCTGTTAGAATCAATTAGCAGATACGCCCAGAGATATCATGTCCAATCCCCTGTCGATTCGCCTCAGTCGCGATCGCTACATCAACCTACTCACAGACTTTGGCTTCAAACGCCTATTTGGAACTGAGCCAAACAAAAACTTATTAATCGACTTTCTTAATGTAATTTTACCCATCCAGCATCGCGTCAGAGATTTGACATACCGTAATACAGAAAACCTTGGCAATACGCCCATTGATCGTAAAGCGATTTTCGATCTTTACTGCGAAAGTGAAACAGGAGAAAAGTTTATTGTCGAAATGCAGAAAGCAAAACATAATTATTTTAAAGACCGTAGCATTTACTATTCCACTTTCCCCATTCAAGAACAAGCAGAAAAAGGAAATTGGAACTACAAGCTTACTCCAGTCTATGCCATTGGCATTTTAGACTTTGTTTTTGATGAAGATAAAAACGATGACACCTTATTACATATTGTTGAATTAAAAGATCAAGATGGCAAAGTCTTTTATGAGAAGCTAAAATTTATTTATCTTGAATTACCAAAGTTTAAGAAATCAATTGATCAACTAACCGATCATTTTGACAAATGGTTATTTTTGCTACAACATCTACCCGAATTGGAAGAGCCGCCTTTACCGTTGCAAGAAAATGTATTCATGCAATTGTTTGAAGCCTCCCAAATTGCTAGCTTTTCCCAAGAGGAAAGAGATGCTTATGAAAACAGCTTAAAGTACTACCGAGACATGAAAGGTGTCGTAGAAACAGCAAGAGAAGAAGGTCGAGAAGAAGGTCGAGAAGAAGGAAAGGCTCAAGGTATACAAGAAGGTAAACAAGTACTTTTGCTCAAACAACTATCTCGAAAACTAGGAATTATCATAACCGATGAGCTTAAAGTTCAGTTGCATCAGCTAGATCCCAATGTGTTAGATACATTGAGTGAAGCGCTGTTTGATTTAGAAAATTTGGAAGATCTACACAATTGGCTAAAGAATATTAACCATCGGTTATAGATGATTTTTAGTAAGTGGGATTGGGATGATCGCAGTATCTTTTTGATTGCGAGTTCCGACCTTAGTCTGCTGAAGCAGACTTTAGCAAATAAGCCAAGAACTTCAGTTCTTGGCTTATTTGCGCCGCCACTCGTTTGTTATTTTGGGAACCAAAATCTCCA
>JANNDZ010000233.1:0-5213 GCA_031378395.1 Pseudanabaena sp. OTE_75_metabat_487_sub | reverse complement strand
GTTGCGCCCCGCAGGGGCGCAACCTTACAAATTTGGATAATTCTTATGTCATCATCCAAAAACGTCACGATCGCAGTTATTCAGGCATCCTTAAATGCTGATGTTGCTACTAATGTTGACAAGATATCTGACTTAGTTAGCAAAGCAGCCCATCAGGGTGCACAGGTGATTTTGCCACCAGAATTATTTGAAAGCCCATATTTTTGTCGAGAAGAGCGCGATCGCTTTTTTGATTGGGCGCAACCAGTGGAAAATCATCCGACGATTACTCATTTTCAAAAGCTGGCTCAAGAACTAAACGTGGTAATTCCTGTTTCATTTTTCGAGAAATCAGGGCAGGTATATTACAACAGTCTTGCCATGGTTGATGCTGATGGCTCATTGCTGGGAGTCTATCGCAAAAGCCATATTCCCGATGGACCTGGCTATGAAGAAAAATTTTATTTTCGTGGCGGCGATACGGGCTTCAAAGTTTGGGATACTGCTTTTGGCAAAATCGGCGTAGGCATATGTTGGGATCAGTGGTTTCCTGAATGTGCCAGAGCAATGGTATTGATGGGCGCAGAGATTTTGCTATACCCAACTGCGATCGGCTCTGAGCCAGAAGAACCAAATCTAAATACTAAAGATCCTTGGCAACGCGCCATGATTGGTCATGCCGTTAGTAATGTGATCCCTGTGGCAGCAGCAAATCGGATTGGCTTAGAGGGCAATCAAACTTTTTATGGTCATTCCTTTATTGCTAACCATCGCGGCGATAAGGTTGCAGAGTTGCATGACACAGAGGAAGGTGTAATTTTAGCCAGTTTTGATCTCGATCAAGTCCGACTTAATCGAGCATCCTTTGGATTTTTTCGCGATCGCCGTCCTGATTTGTATCAGGTTTTGTTATCGCCCTAATCCCAAACCCAACAAAAGAGGCGGCACTAAGTGCCGCTTCTTTGTTATACCCAAGACCATCGTCGTTTGGGGGCATTGGTCTTGCCAATTTCTAGTCTTTGCGATCTCGTCGGCATAGGTTCAATCACAGTTGTGATGTCTGAAAGTGAATTTACCCTTAGCTCATTAGTAAAAGTATTGCACTGATAAACTGTCGCCGAATCGACATCTAGCGCCGATAACCAACCACTCTTGGGATGATACCCACCAGTATCAATATCAAGCCAGCCCTT
Source organism: Pseudanabaena sp. OTE_75_metabat_487_sub (assembly GCA_031378395.1). GTDB lineage: Bacteria > Cyanobacteriota > Cyanobacteriia > Pseudanabaenales > Pseudanabaenaceae > Pseudanabaena. The sequence continues at coordinate 4,041 of JANNDZ010000233.1, read as the reverse complement.
ACCCAATACTAAATTCCCTGGCTTTACCCCAGGAAAGACAAAGGTAATGGTGTGCCCAGTAATAATAATTTTGTCTTCAAAGAAAGGCTCGGTGGCACTATGAAATTCTTCGCGAATCCAACAAAACTCAGCCGCGCCCTGTAATTCGAGCGGCAAATTAGGATTTAAGCCTGCATGGACTAGCCATACATCTCCTAAATCCATGTAAAGCGGTAATTGCTTCATCCACTCTAAATGAGCTTCTGGTAATCGTCCTTCTCCATAGCTTGCTAAGGTATTAGCACCACCATTCAGCAACCAACCTTTCCAGATTAATGATGCTTCATTGCTGCTAAAAGCATCAAGACACATTTGCTCATGATTTCCCTTGAGGCAGGTGTGACCATTGTCTATTACCCATTTAACAACTTCAGCGCTGCGCTCGCCGCGATCGATCAAATCGCCCAAAAAAAACAATTTGTCACTAGAACTACACTTAATGAAGTCAATTAACTTCATTAAGCCATCAAACTGACCATGAATATCTCCGAATACTAATCGAGCCAACTTATCTCACCCCATATCACAAATGGTGAAAGCAAAAACATAAAGTATTGAAAGCTAACGATAGGCATGAATGAAGTTTACAAGTCTAGAGTATTTTTTAAGACTTATACAACTTTGAAGAAATTTTTCTTTTATCTACTGCCTACATTTTATGACAGATTTTCCTTGCTTTCGTTTCATTTAGTCTCCTACGGAGATGATAAAACCTCAAAACTATCATGATTTTGGACTGAATTGTTCCAATATCAGTAATAATCCAGCAATTTTCATTGTGAAACCAATTTTGGGTTTTCCAGTACCTGCATCGCTAGAAAGCCCAACATTGGTTTTATTTAGTACATAAACCATAGACAGTATGAACGATATGCCTTCCCATCTTCGCTTTCTAAGGTTTAATTAAAAAACGTCCTAGTTTTTGTAATTTTTATGATCAATGGATTTATTAGTATCGATAAGCCGCCATTTATTACGGCTCATGACTGCATAAGTAAATTGAGAAAACTGCTTAAGCAAAAGAAAATTGGTCATGGCGGTACTTTAGATCCAATGGCTACAGGGGTTTTGCCGATCGCAGTTGGTAACGCCACCAGACTTTTAAGATTTTTGCCAGAAGGCAAAGCTTATGTTGCCAAGATTAAGTTTGGGGTGGTGACCAATACAGATGATGTTACGGGTGAAATTTTAAGCGATCGCCCTTGCCCAGATTTAACTCTCGAAGAAGTTGAGAAATTGTTACCTTTATTTCAAGGCAAAATTACTCAACGTCCGCCAGCCTTTAGTGCTATTCAAATTAATGGTAAACGTCTTTATGATCTTGCTCGTAGGGGCGAAATTATAGAATCTGATATTCCGATCCGCGCTGTGGAAATTACCGAAATTCGAGTTTTAAATTGGACGACGGGAGACTATCAAGAATTAGAGGTGGCGATCGCCTGTGGCTCAGGTACATATATTCGGTCGATCGCTAGAGATTTAGGGGAAAAGCTTGGTTGTGGTGCGACATTATCTGGGCTTAGACGAACCTATAGCAATGGGTTTGATTTAAATTCGAGTTTGACTTTTGAACAAATTGCGGAGCTGTTGCGATCGCAAAAACTCGAAGTTCTTGCACCCGATCACGGTTTACATTTTTTACCAATGGTGACTCTTGACGAAGATGCAACCAAACGTTGGTGTATGGGACAGGTGATCTCAATAAAGGATGTTCTTGTCGAAGGTGAGATTTCACGGTACGTGAGAATATGCGATCGCGATCAAAATTTTTTAGGAGTTAGTGAAATTACCGAATTAGGCTTACAACCAATAGTTGTCTTAAATCCCATAAATTAAAAAAGGAGGGCGCTTTGTGCCCTCCTTTTTTTCTATAAATTGTGGCGCTCCGCGCCGCAATTTATAGTTTAAATTTTGCTAGTCAACTTAGTTAGCAATTGATTAGAGCGCTGCAAAAAGCCCTTCATGCTGTCAGCATCAAAGCTCTTTTGTGCCATCAGAGCCAAGTCGTAAACATGGGTACAAATCAAGTTAGCAAGATCCAATGATTCTGATTTGCCACCAACCAGAATTTGACTGCTATCAAGCTCGATCAGCTTTTCCATGAGCGGATGCGCCGTATTTACCAGCAACACATGATCTTCAGGGAAGCTCACCGTGCCTTGCTGCATCAGTGCCATCATTTCCTGCATCCTTCGTGCAGACTCAGGTAGCAGAATGATCGCAGGCGGAGCAGAAGCTACATCTTCAGCCTTAATCGCCTCAGTGCGAATTACCAACTTAGGCTTATTCAGCGCCGCGCGGAAAATATCTTGGAGATGATCGCTTTTGGTTTTATTGGTGATCGGATCGACAATTTCGGTGTTCGATTCTTTATCAACAAGGCGATCGTCGATTTCGGCATCCACACGGGCAAACTTAATATCTTTAAATTCGCGCTCAAGAAAATTAATGAAGTGACTGTCAATAAACGCATCAAAGGTCAGCACTTCTAAGCCTTGGTTTTTATGCAATTCCACATAAGTACCTTGAGCGATCGGATCAGAAGTGTAAAACACTTGATTTTCATGCTCAGCTTTGTTTCGTTCTAGATAGGATTGGAGAGTAGTGTAATTGCCACTTTCACTCTTGACCTCATCAGATTCATTAGTGGTGGAATACACCAAAATTTCCCTGACTTGCTGATAGAACTTATCGCTGTTCATGGAGCCAAACTTCATAAATATGCTGATATCTTGCCAGCACTTTAGAAATTCTTCACGGGAGTCGCTGTAAAGAGCGGTTAGGCGATCGCCTACTTTCTTGGCAATAAAGTCTTGAATTTTACGAACTTTGGGATCACCTTGCAAGAAGCTCCGCGATACGTTCAAAGGAATATCGGTGCTGTCGATCGCCCCACGTAAAGGCATCAAAAACTTAGGGATCACATCATCGCAATTGTCGCTGACAAAAACGTGATTGCAGAAAAGTTTGATCTGTCCGCGATTTGGGTCAATATCCGCCTTCATTTTCGGAAAATAAAGAATCCCCTTAATCACAAAAGGATAATCTGTGTTCAGATGAATCCAAAACAGAGGATCATCTTGGTAAGGATAGAGATAACGATAAAACTCTAAATATTCATCATTAGTAACTGATTTGGGCGATTTATCCCATAAAGCAGCTTGTTTGTTAATGACTTCATCATTGAGCTTGATCGGCACAGGCATGAAGTCGCAATAGTTGCGAATCATCCGCTTGATCGATGCTTCTTCTAGATATTCTTCAGCATCCTCTTGCAAAGTCAAGGTGATCGTTGTACCAACATTGGTGCGATCGCTATCATCAAGTGTAAAAGTCGTTGAGCCATCACAAGACCAATGAACTGCCTCTGCCCCTTCCTTGTAGGAAAAGGTATCAATCTCGACATTGCTAGCCACCATAAACGACGAATAAAAGCCTAAACCAAAGTTACCGATGATTTGTTGATCGCCAGGACCACTGCTTGCGTATTTAGTAGCAAATTCTTGGGCGCTAGAAAATGCAACTTGGTTAATATATTTCTTTACTTCATCCGCTGTCATGCCGATGCCAGTATCAGTGATCGCTAGAGTTTTTTTCTCCTTATCGATCGTCACCACAATTTCGGGATCGGCGGCGTGATTTGTTTCACCAGCGTAGGAAACCATCTTTAGTTTGCTAATGGCATCTACGGCATTAGAGATCAATTCCCGCAAGAAGATATCTCGCTCTGAATATAAAGCCTTCTTGATAATGGGAAAGATATTCTCGGTATGAATGCTGATCGTTCCCTGCTCTTGCATATCGTGCAAAGCTCCTAATTATTACTAAATGTGTTGCTAAATGTTACTTAGTTTTGATCAAGCTTGATTATACCGAACCGATAGCTACATCAAATCTCTTTAGCTTGTCGCGTACTCCGTACCTACAAAACCCAAATAACTAGAGACAGCGCGACGCGCCGCCTCTATTTATTTAATTTTTATGTCCTTAGGGAATGAAAAT
>JANNDZ010000230.1:0-13231 GCA_031378395.1 Pseudanabaena sp. OTE_75_metabat_487_sub | reverse complement strand
GTTTTCATTCCCTCACCCCTTAACTGGCCAGTGCCCGCGTCTTTGCCGCACACCACTAATTATTCCCCTTTTGTATCTTGGCGCACTTTAAGCAAAGTCTATTCGTTAATTAATTAACTTATATCAGCCTGTCAATTTGTTACTCCAGCCGAGAGATTCCCGTGACTCAACAGGTAAATCCTATTTCCGTAGAAGATTTTACATTCACCCTTAACGGTGCAGCTTCTTGCGTTAAAGATATTGCGCCCACGACCACACTACTGCACTATTTACGACAAAATGGCTATGTGGGAACCAAAGAAGGCTGTGGTGATGGCGACTGCGGCGCTTGCACAGTCAACATTATTGGTAAAGATAGTCATGGTCAGCCCCAATATCAAGCCGTCAATAGTTGCTTAGTTCCCATCGGCGCGATCGCAGGACGGGAGGTGATTACTGCCGAGGGTATCGCCAATGGGCAACTGCATCCAGTTCAAGCCGCAATGGTGGAGATGGCTGGTTCGCAATGTGGCTATTGCACTCCTGGTTTTATTATGAGTATGTTTGCGGCTTACTACGATGGCAGCCTGAGCAATGACATCTGTATTGAAGGCAATCTTTGTCGTTGCACGGGCTATATACCGATCCGCAAAGCAGCGCAACAATTAGCAGCAACAATTCCCGATGATTATTTCAGTGCTGAGTTAGCTCAAAAAACTTGCGATTTGGCTGCGATCGCCTATACAAATGCCCAGCAGCAATTTTATCGCCCCACCGAACTGGAGGATGCACTGCAATTACTTCAGCAATATCCCGAAGCGACCTTGGTGGCGGGGGCAACTGATTTGGGCTTAGAAATGAGTTGGCATCGACGGACTTATCCTGTGCTGATTTCCTTGGAAGCAATTGCAGATCTCAAGCAGATTAGCCAAACCGACGACTATGTGGAGATTGGCGCGGCGGTTCCCCTCAGTCATATCGAAGATTTGCTGCATGGTGTTTTTCCTAGCCTTGATGAGATGTTGCATTGGTTTGCGGCAAGGCAGATCCGCAATCGGGCTACCTTAGGCGGCAATATTGGCACGGCTTCTCCTATTGGTGATTTGCCACCTGTGTTGTTAGCCCTTGATGCGACCTTGAAGTTAGCAAGTGTTGAAGGCGATCGCAGTTTGCCATTAGCTGACTTCTTCAAAGGCTATCGACAAACAGAACTCAAGCAAGGCGAAATTATCTATTCTGTGACAATTCCCAAAGCGATCGCCTCTGGAGCAACTAAGCGCCTGAGTCAGTCATACAAAATCGGCAAGCGCGGCACTGACGATATCAGTATCGTGGCGGCGGCTTTTGTGATTGATCTAGATGCTGACCAAAAAATTCTCCATGCCCGTCTTGCCTATGGTGGTGTCGCGGCAACTCCGATTCGAGCGATCGCAGTCGAAGAGATGCTCATCGGTCAGCCTTGGACAATGGAAACTGTGCGATCGGTGAAGCCTGCTTTGCGTGAAGTATTTACACCTCTTAGCGATCTGCGTGGAAGTGCTGACTATCGAAAGATGCTAGTAGGGAATCTGTTTGAGAAGTTCTTTGTTGAACAAAGTTGAAGCTACCAGTTGAGGCAAAGCCTCAACTGGTAGGTGATGGGTTTTTTGTAGATATGGAAGGAATACAAAATGACGATTACAGATCAAAAAGTCAGTAAAAAGAAAAGCCACGAAAGCGCCGCAGGTCATGTTAGCGGCAGCGCAGTCTATACAGACGATCAACGCCTCCCCGCAGGAATGCTTTCCCTTTATCCTGTACTTTCGCCCCATGCCCATGCCAAAATCACTAAGCTTGACTGCACTCCTGCCTATGAAGTTGCAGGTTTGGTGACGATCCTGACGGCGGATGATGTGATAGGTGAAAACAATACGGGTGTAATCATTCACGATGAGGTATTTCTGCCCACCGATGAGGTGAGCTATTGGGGACAGGTAGTAGTTTGGGCAGTCGGTGAGACTGAAGATGTGGCTCGTCAAGCTGCTGCTAAGGTGATTGTCGAATATGAGCCTCTTCCAGCAATTATCACTATCCAAGAGGCGATCGCTGCGGATAGTTACCATCTTAAAAAACAGGCTATTAAACGTGGTGAACCTGATACGGCTATTCAAAATTGCGATCGCATCCTTGAAGGCGAACTAGAAGTCGGCGGACAGGATCATTTCTATTTGGAAACCCATACCAGTTGGGCAGTGCCTGATGGAGAGAATGGCTACAAAGTCTATAGCTCCACACAACATCCTACCGAAACTCAAGTAATCGTAGCGCGGGTATTGGGATTGCCCAGCAGTCATGTTGTCGTTACCTGTCTGCGGATGGGCGGCGCATTTGGCGGTAAAGAATCTCAGGCTAACCCCTTTGCGGCAGCGGCAGCTTTGGCAGCTTATAAAACTGGTCGTCCTGCCAGAGTCAGTTTACGCCGACATCAAGACATGATTGTCACAGGTAAGCGGCATAACTTTTTAGGCAAATACCAAGTTGGCTTTACTAACGATGGATTAATTACGGCGCTCGAAGCTGAGCTATATGCAGATGGAGGTTGGAGCCTTGATCTGTCACCTCCCATATTGATGCGTGCCATGATGCACATCGATAACGCCTACTACATTCCCCATTTAGAAGTACAAGGATGGATTGCGAAGACTCATCGGGTATCGAATACAGCTTATCGTGGTTTTGGGGGGCCGCAGGGCATGGTTGTTTGTGAAGAAGTTGTTGATCGCATAGCACGTACCCTTGGTTTGTCGCCCGAAGTCGTGCGCGAACGGAACTTCTATCGTGGGACTGGTGAAACTGGCACTACTCACTATGGACAGGATATAGTTGATAACCGCATCGATCTGGTATGGACTGAAGCTAAAGAAAAATCGAATTTTAGCGATCGGCAAGCCCAAATCACGCAATTCAATCAAACTAGTCCCTACAAAAAACGTGGCATTGCAATTACTCCTATGAAGTTCGGGATTTCCTTCACTAAGACCGAGTACAACCAAGCAGGAGCACTAGTTCTCATTTATACCGATGGCAGCATTCAGGTAAATCACGGTGGCACAGAAATGGGTCAAGGGCTACATACAAAAATGCTCCAAGTCGCCGCAAAATCCCTTGGGGTCAAACTCGATCGCTTTCGGATCATGCCCACAAGTACCGATAAAGTCCCGAATACTTCCGCAACAGCGGCTTCCAGTGGCTCCGATCTCAATGGTCAAGCAGTTAAAGATGCCTGTGAAATCCTGCGGAAACGTATGTCAACCGTGGCTGTAAAAATGCTCAATCTCGATGCCCCCGAAGATCTTGTTTTCGAGGATGATTGGATCTATTGCCGCACCTATCCCAGCGCAAGGATAGCTTTTGAAGAAGTCGTAAAGCAAACCTACAACGAGCGGATTAGCCTCTCAGCAAATGGCTTCTATCGCACCCCAAATATTTTTTGGGATGCCAAGCTAAACAAAGGTCGTCCATTTTATTACTTCTCTTACGGTGCGGCTGTGAGTGAAGTGGAAGTCGATGGATTTACAGGCACATTCAAACTGCGACAGGTGGATCTTGTCCAAGATGTCGGAGAATCAATTAATCCATTAATTGATAAAGGTCAGATCGAAGGTGGCTTTGTGCAGGGGATGGGTTGGCTAACTATGGAAGAACTAGTCTGGGATAAAATCGGTCGATTGCTGACCTATGCGCCAAGTACTTATAAAATCCCCACAGTTAGCGAAATTCCCGAACAGTTCAATGTCAATCTACTAGAACGGGCTGCTCAAGATGGTGTAATTTTTGGGAGTAAAGCGATCGGTGAGCCTCCATTTATGTTGGCGATATCCGTAAGAGAAGCGATTCGCAATGCTGTCGCCGCCTTTGGTAATACTGACTATGTGCCCTTGGCGCTTCCTGCTACACCTGAAGCAACTCTCTGGGCGATCGAGTCAGTGAAGGCGGCTTCTCTATCTGCTTTGAAAGTATGATCTACGAAGAGCTTCTATCATTACTTCGTCAAGGCGCTGTGGTCGTGGCAATGGTAATTAGCACTAAAGGTTCCGTCCCGCGAGAGGTGGGCGCTAAAATGCTAATTACCTACGATCGCAGCATTGATACGATCGGTGGTGGTGCAGGAGAGGCAAAGGTAATCGCGCAGGCAAGGGAGGTTTTACAAACAGGAGGAAAAAGACGGATAGAAATTGACCTAACTGGATCTCCCAAGCGTCAGACTGAGGGAGTTTGCGGTGGTTGGATGGATATCCTTTTAGAGCGATGGCATGGCGAGGCTGCGATCGCGATCGCGCAGCAAATACTTACAGAATTAAAATTAGGGCGATCGGTTACTTTGGTTACTCCTTTTGGTGATGCATATCCCTACTTGATCAAGGAAAAAGGAGAAAGGAAAAAGGAAAATGATTCGGGGGCTTTTATTGAAATTTTGGAGCCTGAGCCGATGTTGCTGATTGTGGGGGCTGGGCATGTGGGGGAACAGCTTGCACGGGTCGCACATTTAGTTGGCTTTCAGATTGCGATTCAGGACAATCGTCCTGAATGGGCAAACCCAGAACGATATCCTCAAGCTACTTTTATCTATTCCCACATCGATCAAGCTTTGGGGGTACTATCAAATCATCCAAGTCTCCATGTGGCGCTAGTCACACGCGGCTATCGCTATGATATGGAAGCTTTAATGGCTTTACTAAATCGCGATTTACCCTGTGCTTATATCGGCATGATTGGTAGTGAGCGGAGGATAATGCAGGTGTACGAGCAGACTAAACTAATGGGAATCTCTGCGGCTAAACTTCAATCTATCTATGCACCCATTGGTTTAGATATTGGTGCTTTAACTCCTGCGGAGATTGCGGTTAGCATTAGCGCGGAGCTAATCATGCTGCGGCGTGGTGGTACTGGGCGATCGCTATCGGCAAGTCTGCGTAGTTTTTGAAATATTTTGTTGGTTTGTATCTTTACGGCGATATACAAAAATTACAATAAATCCATTGAAAGTATTGCTTTGCAACACTTTCAATGGATTTATTGGTTTGGGTTTGAGTGAAAAGTTAAGTAAAAAGCTGCCATAATTGAGCTTAACTACAGCCTAACTTTATGAGCGATCGCCTTCCAACCGATTCCATTAAAAACGCAGATAAATCTCTTGAAATCTCAAATTTATGTCATTCCTTGGATGGCTGTGTGTTGGTTGTCGATGACAATCCCACCAACTTGAGTGTGTTAGTGAACTTGTTGCGAGATGTAGGGCTGCGAGTCTTGGTGGCAACCGATGGCGAAAGTGCGATCGAACAGATTGAGTATGTAAAGCCCGATCTAATCTTGCTGGATGTGATGATGCCAGGTATCGATGGTTTTGAGACTTGTCAACGACTCAAGGCAAATCCTGAAACTGTCAAGATTCCGATTATTTTTATGACCGCGCTCTCAGAAACAGTAGATAAAGTGCGCGGTTTATCTTTGGGGGCTGTGGACTATGTGACCAAGCCATTTGACCATGAAGAAGTATTAGTCAGAATTCGTACCCATTTAACGATCGCGAAACAGCGCCGGACTATCGAGTCTCAAAATATAGATTTGCGGACAGAAATTAGCGATCGCAAACGTGCCGAAGAATCCTTAACAATCTTTCTCCATGCAGTTTCCCATGACTTGCGGAATCCTGTAACAGGTTTATTGATGGTATTGGATAATTTAGCGAAGACAGCAAGCAGCGCTGACGCAAATATTCTGTTGCCAAAATCTACGCTTGAGAGAATGCAACAAAGTGCCAATCGACAGTTAGCATTAATCAACTCCTTGCTGGAGTCCCATGTGAACGATGTCCATGGAATTGTTATTCATCCTCAACCTGTGGCGATTATGGAAGTTATCCAAGCTGCGATCGATGATCTGCAACCACTTTTAGATAAAGAAGCATCTGAAGTTGTTGTGCAAATTGCACCCGAATTGCCACTTGTTTTCGCTGATGCTGCTCATGTCTGTAGAGTCTTTCAGAATCTTATTGCTAATGCGATTAAGCATAATCCACCTAATCTCAAACTCACAATTTCGGCAAAGATAAGTCCTGAGAATAATCTTCTTTGTGAGGTCTCTGATGATGGCGTAGGTATGACAAATGAACAAAGTGAACATCTATTTGAACTTTATGCTCAGGGCAAGCATCAAACTAAACTTAATCGGCGATCGCTTAGTCTTGGTCTTGGTCTATACATTTGTCGCCAAATTGTCCAAGCTCACGGTGGTGCGATCGGGGTAACTGGTGAGATTAATATCGGTTCCCGCTTTTGGTTTACATTACCAATGTCATAAAGAACAAAAATTTGTTACTAGTTTCTTAACGCATCGACTCGCGATGAACTTTGACTAATCTGACTTCATCTTCTTCAGCAAGATACTTATTCATCATGTAAACAACATACTCAGGTTTGAGATTGCTGTCAGGCTTGCAACTACCCATAAAATGAATTTTAGGAAACTCAGGATCGGGATTAAGGACGTTGATTGCAAAATTGAGATCGCGTTTACAGGATTTTGCTGGAGTTTTTCTGATCAAACTAAGCCGATCATTTATATGGCGATGTTTACACCAGAATCTCCTAAACTAACTTCTAAGCCTGTTTCTGGAAAGTCTTCTCTCAGCCTCACCGAGATTCTCGAAAAAGCAGATCTGTTATTCCCAAATGCTGTTACTATATTTGTTAATTTTCCGCAAAAATCTAATAATGCGATTAGGATTGGGAAGAAGCAACTTCAAGAATCTACTCAAAATAGAAATACTCGAATTTGGCTGAATCAATATTCAGGCAAAGTATTGCAAGTTCAAGATGAACTGAAATTGTCAAGAGCAAATGTTGTTTTTAGTTCTTTTATTCCCATGCACTTCGGCACTTTTGGTGGAATACCCACTCGAATTCTCTATGTGTTTGTGGGCTTGTCTCCCTTACTCTTATTTGTCACGGGTGCAAATATGTTCAAGACGAGAAAATGGGGTAAAGCCCAGAAAAAAGAAGTTAGAGATTTGTTGACATCACAAAGTAAAGAAGAAGAACCTCAAATTCATTCCTGATTAAGCCTTGGCAGCGATCGCTTGCAATTGTGTACAAGCTTTAGCGATCGCATCAATGCTCCCAGGGTTGACCAAACCATAATAACCGAGCGTATAAACACGATCGCCCTTTACAGCATCAAGCTTATTCCAGAATGGAGCTTCCTTGAGCTTATTGATTGCACCATCCCCAAAATCGACCAAAATCAACACCTTAGGATTTGTCTCTAATACTTTCTCGGCAGAAAGACTGATATAGCCTTTTTGTGGACTTTGACCTTGCAGTTCAGCCGCCGCATTTTCTATTTGAAACTTGGTTAGTAAGTCTCCTGCCCAACTGTTTTTATTCGGGGCAAGGATTGGTTGAGAACTTACTAAAACTAGAGTTGATTCTGGTTTAGTGGCTTTGGTCGAGATAAGGGATTGATAGGACTGAATTAGCACCGTGGGATCGGCTTGGATTTCAGTAGCGATCGCTTTGGTTAAGTCCTCTAATGACTGCCAACTGGTAATGCTAGATGTCATCGTCCTAATACCTAGTCCTTTCAGCTTTTCTAGAACTTGATCATGAAATCCAGTTGCACCAATTACCAAATCTGGCTTGAGCGCGATAATTTTCTCTAAATTTGGTGGTGTTTGACCTTCGCTAACTTGCGGGAGCTTAGACATTTCAGTATTTTCTCGAAGCAAGCGACTCCCTGGAATCCCCACTAGTTTGTTTTTATCTAATCGATAGATAATATCTGCCGAAAGTGAAGTCAACGCAACTACCTTAGAAGTATCGGCGGGTTTAACTTCGGGAGATTTAGCTTGTGAACTATTGGCAGCAGGTGGGACTGAGGATTGCGAAAGAATGGCAGGAGTACAGGAAACAATAAATATGGCGACTATGAGGATAACCACCCAATTTCTTAGCGATCTCATAAATTTGAATATTTGATAAATCATCTTTGTTAAATATAGAGCTTGTTAACTTCAGAGCGTGAATTACAGCAATTTTCTTTCAACCCCGTCACAACCAAAAATATAAAATCTATTTCTAGGCGGCGCTGAGCGCCGCAACACTAATTCTTGGGTGGGAAGCGAGTAGTTAGGACATTGACGATCGCTTGTTTTTGCTCAGAGTCATATCCCCATTTCTCCAGAAAAGCCTTGTAATCTCCAGTATTAAAAATTGCAGAATTCTGCATTTGAACTACAATTGCGCGAACTTCTGGCAGATCTACTTTCTCAATCAATAAGGCTGTACGTTTAGCCACGCGCTCAGAATCACGAGCTTGCTCGGAATTGTCGGTAGTCCTAAAAAGGAAAGGATGGGGAAAAATGTTTAGATAGTTGTTAAAAAGCAAAGTAAATGACAGAAGCAAGACCATCTTGTGCATCCTGCCAATCTATTTCAGTAGTAAAAAACGGAAGTACACGCCATGGGAAACAAAATTATAAATGTCGTGATTGTGATCGCCAATTTGTAGAAAATCCTCAGTGGCAGAGAGTCTGCGAGCGTATATACGACAATTATGAGCTTCTAGAGCGACTACTACTAGAAAAGATCCCCTTAGCTGGAATAGCCAGAGTACTCAAAGTGTCAGAACGATGGTTGCAGACTTACGTCAATGATAAACACGAAAATGTTGTTCAACAGCTAGAGGTAGAACCTAAACCCAAACGTCGATTGACCGTACAGATGGATGAACTATGGTCTTTTGTAAACAACAAGGGCAAAAACAGTGGGTATGGCTTGCCATTGATGCTGAAACTCGTGAAATTGTTGGTTGCTATATAGGCGATCGCTCTGGCGATTCAGCTCAGAAGTTATGGCAATCGTTGCCTGCCGTCTATCGCCAATGTGCAGTTATTTACACTGATTTCTGCCTATCTTATCCAGTCGCTTTACCCAGCACACGTCATAGGGCTGTGGGTAAAGCGACTGGATAAGACCAACTATATTGAGAGATTAAACTGTACATTGCGCCAACGAGTATCAAGACTGGTTAGAAAAACTTTATCCTTTTCTAAGAAATTAGAAAATCACATTGGAGCCATTTGGAATTTCATCCATCATTACAATGCTTCTTTACCTCCTCTCTCATCCTTTCCTTTTTAGGACTACCAAATATCGACATAATCACGCCCAAGAGAAGATGTGCCAAAAGAGAACTGGGTGGGAAGTCGAATCCCGTCATTGAGAATCAAAACGCGATTGCCGCCTAAACCGCGAATGTTAATATCCTGCAATCCATAGCGGCGATTATTCCCAACCGAAATATTTGGCTCATAACGGAAAAGATCGCGTAGATCCTGAGATAGATTTTGATCGATTTTGTCGGCATCAATTATAGCGATCGAACCAGGAGTTAGTCTGGTTGGTCTAGCAGTTCTTGTGCCTGTGACTGTTATTTCTTCTTCGGGGTCATCATCACGATTGAGGCTAAAAAGCTGTCCTTGAGTTTTTAAAGCAACTTCTTGGGTGGGCGGCTTGCCATTACCAATCACATTGACTCTCAAGGTATTCGCATCAAGTTGAGTAATGTTGATGTTGCTGATTTCAGCAGTAGGATTGGTGGTGCTAAATTCCTTTATATCAGGGATCGCTAGTACTGCATTGGGAATATCTGCAACCAGATTATTTCCTTCAATCTTGAAATTTTTGGTGTCAATCTGAAGCGATCGCCCTTCTGCGGTTTCCAAAATAATCTCTAGCCTTGCATCACTAAGATTTATCTCGATTTTCGCAACTTGAACGGGAGATGCTTGGGCTATCTTCAGTTCAAGGGGCTTAAGCCCCTTGTTTGCTGTGGGACTTGCTGAATTATTGGGAACATTTTCAGCGATCGCTAATTCTGCAAATAACAGCGATATGGGAATGCTAAGCAATAAAAATGCAGCATTCTTGAACAGAATGGGATGAAATTTCATATGATGTTTGATGTCGATTTGATGTCGATAAGTTGAGGGCAAGTTCGCGCTTGCCCTTTTTTCTGGTCTAAGTTTAGAGTTCTGTCCCGCTAGTCGTAGGATCGCGACTCCTAACTAAAGTATGTGATGGCGACAGCAGGCAAATCTGTAAACCCACAGGAGTGATGATTGTCACTGCTTCCACATCAAAAACTTGGCGCAGATTTTCGGGCGTGATCACATCTGCCGAAGTGCCGATCGCTACAATCTCTCCTTTCTTCAGCATCGCAAGCCGATCGCTATAACGCACCGCCAGATTAATATCGTGCAGTACAGTAATAATCGAGAGTTGGCGCTCACGATTGAGAGATTTCAGTAGTTCCAACAACTCCAACTGGTGATGCAAATCTAAAAATGTAGTCGGCTCATCTAGCAATAGAACTTGAGGATCTTGCGCTAAGGTCAAAGCTAAAAAAGCCCTTTGACGCGCACCACCCGATAGTTGCTCCACAGGGCGATCGCTAAACTCTGTTAACTGGGTTTGCGCGATCGCAATATCTACCATTTCGCGATCCTCTAAACTGAGATCCCATTGCCACCATGGTTGATGAGGTGTACGTCCGAGGCTAACCAGTTGTCGTACCGTTAACCCTGATGGAACAACTTGTTGCTGTGGCAAAATCGCCAACTGACGCGCTACCGCCTGTGCAGATTGTTGATGAATCGCTTTGCCATCAAGTAAAACTGTGCCAGTTTGCGGCGTGAGAATACGACTAAATAATCGCAGCAAAGTCGATTTTCCAGAACCATTTGCGCCGACTAAGCTTAACCATTCTCCTTTGTGTAAAGATAGCGATACATTCTTGACAATCGCTTGTTTGTTATAGCCACCAAATAGATGTTTTGCTTCTAATAACGCATCAGAAAGATCATAATTATCCATTTCTAACCTCTCTTACCGCGCCGATAGAGCAGCCAAATAAATAGTGGCGAACCTAGCAACGCAGTAACTGCACCCACAGGCAATTCCACCGTTCCTAATCGCGACAGTAAATCCGCAAGTGTCAACACCCATGCACCACCGATCGCAGAACATGGCAAAATCCATCGGTAATCAGAACCGACTAACAAGCGCACACCGTGAGGTACAACCAAGCCGACAAAGCCGATTAGTCCCGCCATGCTGACAGCGCTAGCAGCTAGTAAACTCGCCACTGCCCCGATCGCTAAACGAGATCGCACAAGAGAAGTTCCCAATCCTGAGGCCATATCGTCACCGAGATTAAGCAGATTGAGTGGACGCGCCAATAAACAACCTGCAATTAGTGCCATGCCAACATAGGGTCCAACATTATTCACCTCAGCCCATCCGCGCCCATTGAGGCTACCAATCAGCCAATTTAGCGCCGACTGAATCCTGCCATCATCTGCAAGTAATAGTAATGTTGTCTGGATTGCGCCAAACATCGAGCTAATTGCTACACCTGCCAAAATCAAGCGCTCGACTGATAGTCCACCGCCTAAGTAGCCAAGTGTATAAACGAGTATCGCTGTAGCGATCGCGCCGAGCCATGCACCCACAGGAACCAAAGTCTGCACCACACCGAGCGTAATCATGGCGATCGCCACGAGTCCCGCGCCTGCGGAAATTCCCAACACAAAAGGATCGGCAAGCCCATTTCGCAGCATCCCTTGCAGCAATGCACCTGACATTCCTAGCGCTGCACCGACTACCATTGCCGCAATAATGCGCGGCAATCGCAATTCCCAAATGATTGTTTGATTAATCGATTCGCCTTGATGCCAGAGCGCTTGCCAGAGATCATTCCAGCTAAGCGGCACGGCTCCTTGGCATAGAGAAATTGCCATGGTGAATAGCAGCCCCATGGTTAGTAAAACTAAAGTTGGGAGAAAGCGATCGCGCAAAAGCAAATGATTAAATTTAAATTTCTGAACTGTCATCAATTAAATTAACCTGAATAACTCTAATCCTAACTTTTGCTAAGTAATTTGTTGGAATTAAGCTTAGGATGGGTTAGCGATAGCGTAACCCATCATTACTCTCAGTATTTCCAGTCTGAGTTCCAAAAAACAAACCAATTTTAGCCATAGTTATATTCTTTCTCGTTTAAAATAATTAGCGAATGTTGGAGAATCAAATAGGAGATTCCTGCAAAGACGAAAAAGCTCTTTCAGGGAAATCTTGATGCAATGTCAAATAATGATTTTTCCAACTGAGTAAACCTTGAAGTCGCAGTTGATTGAGCGATCGCGTCATGGTTACTCGCGTCGAGCCAATCGTATCAGCAATGTCTTGATGGGTAAGCTTTATAGCAATCGTGATGCCGCGATCGCAAGGTTGTCCAAATTTGTCAGACAACCAAGCCAGAAACTTCTTGAGCTTGAGATCGATAGTCCGACAATGAGCGATACTCAGTAATTGTTGTGTCTGTTGGCAATGGGTAAGAATTGCTGTAGAAGCTTGTTCCCATAAAATCGATGGCAAGATCTCCACCTCAACATCATTCAAACATTGAATCTGATAAGGATCGAGCGTTGACATGAGACTGCCGACAATATCGCCTTCATTCCAAAGTCCTAAAATAATCTGGTTACCATCCTCATCCCAAGTCATCGTTCGCACAATTCCAGTTTTAATGCGCCACAATACATCATTGCGAAGCGGAATATATTCGTAACTCATGAAATAATATCTTTTGAGCCCGTGATTGAGAAGTTGTAAAACCCTCGGTGCTGCAAGCGGAACTGACAAATGGTTATCTGCTAATCTAACTAATGTGGAATTCATGACTTAAACCTCAATATATCTATCTCTGTATCAATGCCATCAATAGCCAAAAGTTTGCTAGATAAGTTATTGATGCGATCGTTAATAAACTGCCAAGAAACATCGCCATGATTTTGTTCTCTAATTTTCTAATATTTTTTATTTCTATTGAAAGTTTGGCTTTGCCAAACTTTCAATAGAAATATGGGCTTTTATTCAGCCGCCATGTTTAGAGCGCGACTCACACGACTGAAATCAAATCCAGTTGCTTTCAGTGCGTGATACAGATGTCCTTGCAAGAAGAAGAATGCAAGAATGAAATGAGCATTAGCTAGCCAGCAACGAGGAGTATGCGCCCCAAAAGGCAATGTCACGGTGTCAGCATAGAAAGGCATGACACTTAGCTTCACTTGCAAAATCTCGCCGTAAAACTCTACTGGGTAGGCAAGAGTATTCACCGCACAGAAATAGGAAGCGACAAAACCAGCCAGTGC
>JANNDZ010000227.1:0-3114 GCA_031378395.1 Pseudanabaena sp. OTE_75_metabat_487_sub | reverse complement strand
ATTTTCATTCCTTACCTCTCAAGCCCATCGGCTGTCCCCATATAATCTTTTCATGGGTATATACGACCATCCCTGGTTTTGCTCCTTTAGGCTTGAAGACATATTTAGGGATGGTACAGACAACAGGAACTTGATCACTTTGCCTAGCTCGACTGTAATAAGCGGCATAATTTGCGGCGACTTGGAGATCTTGATCGTCGGCGATCGCACCCGCAGGTAGACGTAACAACACATGACTACCAGAGATTTCTTGAGCATGAAGCCAAAGATCATATTCTCCTGCGATACGGAAGGAAATTAAATCATTTTGATAGTTATTTCTACCGACCCAAACTTCAAATCCATTGGGAGTAGTGAAGCGGTGGCAGTCGGGAATCTCTTCTTGTTTGGTTCTATTGCTCTTGTTTTTGCCACCTTTATTATTGGTCTTAGTGCGCGGTGCATATTCAGCGGTGACTTTGAGATAACTCTGCTGAGCCAATTCTGCCCTAATTTCTTGTAATGCAGAAAGTTCATTTTGTTCTAATAAACTAACGGCGGTAGAAACCTGTTCTAGATAGGCGATTTCCTGTTGAACAGATTCTAGTAATGGCGCGATCGCAAGAGCTGCTCGTTTTTGTTTTTGATGTTTTTTATAAAAGGACTGTGCATTCTGCGCTGCATTGAGAGTGGGATCGAGAGGAATAATTACAGGTGCTTCTGAATGAAAGTCAGTAAGTTTAATCTCTTTCATGCCGATTTCCCAGAGATGCAAATGCGCCATTAATAAATCTGCTTTATCTTTAAAATCATCAGCTTGAGTCGATAATTTGAGGCGATCAAGAAATTCTGTTTCTTTAATATTTAACTTCGCTAACTGATTTTGAATTGCTTGGCTAATTTGTTGATGCAACTGCTGAAAGGCGACTTGTCCTGTTTGTTGAGAATAGTAGCGATCGCAAAAGTCGTTAACTGAAAGCGAAAGTTTACCCTCATCCCCCAGCCCCTTCTCCCGCAGGAGAAGAGGAGTAAGAATCTTGTCCCCCTCTCCTGTGGGAGAGGGGCTAGGGGTGAGGGCATAACCTTTGCCTTCTAAATGTGGATAGAATTGCTTGTTCTCAATACAGGTCAACCAATTTTGCCAAGCGCGAAATAGTCGCTCCCATTCAGAGAGAGTTAAATCCGCAACATTTTTGTCGCCATCTAAATCTGCGATCGCTGTTAGCGATCGCACTAGCGAAGAACTAACACCGCGATAATTGCTTAATAAATTGCGTTTAATTTCCTTTGGAATCAAGATTAGGCGATCGCGCCATGAATCAAAGGATTCACTCAAACTGGGAATAGCTTCGAGTAGTGCTGGTGGTAATTCATAGCGATCGCCTGTTTGGATCGGGCGAACTCGCGATTGTTTCTGGCTAACTTGATGCGCGGCAGTAACAATTTCACCATTGGCATTCACTAAAATTGCATTGCTATATTTGCCCATTACCTCTAAATACAGATGCCATTGCACCTCATCGTCAGGACGTTTAGCAAATTGCAAATCAATTACGCGTTCCCAAGGACTAGTAAGTTTTACAGAGACAAGGGCAAATCCTGCAACTTGATGCAAAATTTGTTGGCTAAAAGTGAAAGTATCAGGTTGTTTTGGCGGTGGCGCACTGAGATGCAATCTAGCGGCTTGCGGATGCCAAGATAACAAAAGCCATTGTTTCTTTTCTAAAGTTCGTAATTGTAAATGAATCGTGTGGCGATCGCCTTGATGTACCTGCTCTAGCCTCGCAGGCACACAAGCTATGTTTAGCTCATGGGTCAAAGCTACAAGTGTAGTTAGATCAGCAGGTTGCATCGTTGTAATCTCAATATATGCATAAAAAAGAGTGGGCGCTTTACGTCCACTCTTTGCTGATAACAAAGGGTGCGCTTTGCGTCCCTTTTGTTGATTTGATTATTTGTCAGGATCAATACGGGGGCGGATTTGTTCGGCTTCAGGGCAATCATCGGACACAGGAATATCGTGGGATGACATTCCTGTTTTGGGGAACGAAGATAGTCTTTGAGTAACAGCACCAATACTCTCTAATCTGACCATTTCTTCCCAAGAGCAAACCTCGTCTTCATCCTCAGTCTCGTAACGAATTGTTACCACGTCTCCTTCAATATCCAATATCTTGGCTCTTTCTAGCCAACGTCCCTGATCCCTCAGGTAAATCCAAACATCGCTCTTGGCTTCACAAAGTTGATATATTTTGCGATGTAGCATTCGCTTATGTCCTCAGGGTTACATAATTTTTAAGGTTAGAGCATACCTCAATAAGGTAAAACTAACCATTATCATTGTAAACGACTATACAAGCATTTGAATTTTTTAAACAACAATTACTCCCTTTCCACTGAAAGAATAGGTGTTGTAAAGTGAATAATTAGTGGTGTGTGGCAAAGCCGCGCACCACTAATTATTCAATGGGATGGGAGTATGAATAAAAATTTAGTTAAACTCAGCAAATTTGTTAGCCTTGTCTTACGACATCAACCTGAGGTAATTGGTTTAAAACTTGATGAAAATGGCTGGGCAGAGGTCGATCGCTTGATCGAGCTGGCAAAACTAAATGGCACAGATATCTCTAAAAGTGTTTTAGAGGAAATAGTTGAAACGAATAACAAACAACGATTTTCGTTTAATCCTGAAAAGTCTAAAATTCGAGCTAATCAAGGACATTCTATTGATATTGAGTTAGGCTTAACGCCAAAGCAACCGCCTAACAAGCTATTTCACGGTACGGCAGTAAGATTTCTTGAGTCAATTCGTCAACAAGGATTGATTGCAGGAAACCGACAGCATGTGCATATGTCAAGTGATGAAACTACTGCTATTAATGTCGGTCAGAGACATGGAAAGCCAGTAGTTTTAAAAATTGATACATCGGCAATGCATCAAGATAGATTTGTATTCTTTTGCTCAGAAAATTTAGTATGGCTAACGGATTTTGTACCGCCACAATATCTTAAATTTCCCAGTGAATAATTGTGGTGGGGGGGGTTGTCGGGCGCCCCAAATAAAAAATTGGGCGGGTCGATGTATTATTGGTTATAAAGCGGCTGTAAAGAATAAATCTTTTGGGGGTTTTAATT